>JAAUSO010000154.1 GCA_012033205.1 Richelia sp. SL_2_1
AACAAAGTCGGGATAGGGCATTGCCACGACTCTAAACGGACACAGAGAGAAGGTAAGACTGGTTCTCCAGCACATCTCAGTGAAGTGTCAAGAATCACCGAGGCTTCAGCCCGGTGAGTATGTCAATTATTCCGAATATTCCTCCATTGAAGGACAAGAACATACTAAATTGCGATCGCCAAAAGCGGCATCAATCCGCCCGACAGCAACCCAAAATTTATGTTCTCTTGTCCACGGTGCAGGATAAGCAGCTTGTTCCCTACTATAAGGATGATTCCATTCACCTATTATTAAACTTTGGGCGGTGTGGGGTGCATTTTTCAACAGATTATCTTCAGCATCCACCTTACCTGCTTCAATTTCAGCAATTTCCTCGCGGATGGAAATCATCGCATCGCAGAATCTATCTAATTCCTCAAGGGATTCGCTTTCAGTAGGTTCTACCATCACTGTACCAGCTACGGGCCAGGATACTGTAGGAGCATGAAAACCATAATCCATCAAGCGTTTGGCGATATCATCAACTTCGATATTCGCCGTTTTCTTTAAGGAACGTAAATCTAAGATGCATTCGTGAGCGACTAAGCCATTTTTACCTACATACAACACGGGATAGTGCTTTTCTAACCTTTTGGCGATGTAATTGGCATTTAAAATAGCCACCTTGGTTGCTTTAGTTAAACCATCTCCACCCATCATGGCGATGTACATCCAGGAAATCACCAAAATACTAGCGCTACCCCAAGGTGCTGCGGAAACTGCACCTTGCGATTTTGGATTTTCTTCCACATTCCCAGTTACGGGATTTCCCGGAAGGAATGGTACTAAATGAGACGCTACGCCAATTGGTCCCATCCCTGGACCACCACCTCCGTGGGGAATACAGAAGGTTTTGTGTAGATTCAAGTGACACACATCTGCGCCAAAATCACCCGGACGACATATACCAACTTGAGCGTTCATGTTGGCACCATCCATGTAAACTTGTCCACCGTGGTTATGCACGATTTGACAAATCTCCTTGATTCCTTCTTCAAATACGCCGTGAGTGGAAGGATATGTCACCATCAAGGCAGCAAGTTGATTTGCGTGTTTTTGCGCCTTTTCTTTGAGGTCATTGATATCAATATTACCGTCATTATCGCAAGCCACAGCAACAACTTTCATGCCGCACATTACTGCACTCGCCGGGTTTGTACCGTGAGCAGAGTTGGGAATTAAACAGATATGACGATGGGCTTCTCCACGGCTGGCGTGATATCTCCGAATCGTCAAAAGCCCTGCATATTCACCTTGAGAACCAGCATTCGGTTGTAAGGAAATTCCCGCAAAACCTGTGATTTCTGCCAACCATTTTTCCAGTTGTTCAAATAACAACAAATAACCTTGCGCTTGGGATAACGGAGCAAACGGGTGCATTTTACCAAACTCCGCCCAAGTTACGGGTATCATTTCGGCTGTTGCGTTTAGTTTCATCGTACAGGAACCCAGAGGAATCATCGATGTAGTTAACGATAAATCCTTTGTTTCAAGTTTATGCAGATAACGCAATAATTCGGTTTCTGAATGATAGCGATTGAATACGGGGTGAGTTAGAAATTCGGTTTTTCTGAGAAATTTTGGATTTTGGATTTTGGATTTTAGATTTTTTAACTCTTCCCAAGAGAAAATTGACTCGTTATCTAAGTCGTTAGCGCAGCGTCTCCCGTCAGGAAGAAAAATCTCTAATAAATCTAATACATCCCTTTCTGTGGTAGTTTCATCTAAAGAAATTCCCAGAGAATTATCATCGAAAATCCGTAGATTGATTTTCTGAACTTGACAACGCTGTAAAATCTCTTCTTTACTAGAGCTTCCTAGATTAACTCGCAGTGTATCAAAGAAATATTCATTGTCAATATCGTAACCAAGGCTTTTGAGTCCTTCAGCTAACTTCGCAGTTAAAAAATGAATTTTTTGAGCAATCTTCTTAATTCCATCAGGTCCATGATAAACCGCATACATACTTGCCATTACAGCTAATAATACTTGTGCAGTACAGATATTACTAGTTGCTTTTTCGCGTCGGATGTGCTGTTCGCGGGTTTGTAATGCTAAACGCAATGCAGGTTTACCTTGAACATCCCTTGATAAACCAACAATCCGCCCTGGAACTTGCCGTTTATACTGTTCTTTAGTTGCAAAATACGCCGCATGAGGTCCCCCAAACCCCAACGGAATACCAAATCTTTGAGTGCTACCAACAGCGATATCAGCGCCAAATTCTCCTGGTGGAGTTAACAAAGTTAAGCTTAAAGGATCTGCTGCTACCGTTACCAAAGCTCCCGATTCATGAACTTTTTCGATAAAATCGCCATAATTGTAAATTGCACCATCAGTAGCAGGATATTGAACAATAGCCCCAAAAATCGGCTCAGAAAAATCAAAAGTTTCGTGGTTTCCCACAATAATTTTAATTCCCAAAGGTTCTGCCCGTGTCTGTAACACGGCGATTGTTTGGGGGTGACATTCTTGGGAAACAAAGAAAGTATCTGCTTTATTTTTGCAAACACCATAACTCATACTCATTGCTTCCGCAGCAGCTGTCGCTTCATCAAGTAGCGAAGCATTAGCAATTTCCAAACCTGTTAAATCGATAATTAAAGTTTGGAAATTCAACAACGCTTCGAGTCTTCCTTGAGCAATTTCCGCTTGATAAGGAGTATAAGCAGTATACCAACCGGGGTTTTCTAAAATATTCCGTTGAATTACCCCCGGAGTAATACAGTCGTAATACCCCATACCGATAAAGGAACGGAAAACTTGGTTTTGGGAAGCAATTTCTTTTAACTGTGCTAGAGCAGCATATTCGCTTTCGGCTGCTGGTAAATTCAGATTACCATCGGTACGAATCACTTGGGGAACTGCTCTATCAATCAATTCATCCAGATTATCAAAACCCAAAATCTTCAGCATTTTTGCGACATCATCAGAACATACTCCGATATGCCTTTGTGCAAAAGAAATTAATGATTGATTGTTTTCAACCATTTGCTCATCATTAGACGAGGTACGAGGGGCGTAAATCACCACTAACTAATTAGTCTCCACACGTTACTAATTAATATTTTGCAACAATTATACAAACAGTGGCAGAAATTAGTTAGGAGTTAGGAGTTAGGAGTTAGGAGTTAGAAGTAAGAATTTATTACTTATTACCAATCCCCCCATCCCCTTGTCTCCTTAATTCCCTTCCACCTGGGAGCTATATTCTTCTGCACTCATTGCATCATCAATATCGGTGGGATTTTCAACTTTGACTTTGATCAACCATCCTTTACCATAAGGATCGTCTGCTAATTTTTCCGGAGAATCCATCATTGGATCATTACATTCAGTAACAGTACCAGTTACAGGTGAATTCAAATCTTCTACAGCTTTTACTGATTCAACCGTACCAAAAGTTTCTCCTTTTGTGAGGCGATCGCCAACTTGTGGTAATTCTAAAAATACAATATCTCCCAACTGATCGATGGCAAAAGCACTAATCCCAATCGTGGCATTTTCACCTTCAAGACGCACGTATTCGTGAGTGTCTAAGTATTTCAAATCTTCTGGATATTCAAAAGCCATATTCTTTTTTAACTAATTATCAATTATTAATTATCGGCAATTCAGGTCAAAGGTCAAAGGTTAAAGGTTAAAGTGAGTTCGACGATAATCATAGAAGTCGGGTTTTTACGTAATTATCCGTAACATTAGAAAATTCCTCATAAAAACCCGACTTCTTACCCCACATAACGTTTGAAATGCTTGCTCTGCTTGTTTCTCCATGTTTATTTACCGACGCGACTTTTCGACCGATAAAAGGGACGCTTGACTATTGTTGCAGGATAGATTTTACCGCGAATTTCTACTTCTAATTGGTTGCCGATGCTTATTAATTCTGCGGGTACGTATGCTAAAGCAATGGGATAACCGAGTGTTGATGACAAGGTACCACTAGTAATTTCTCCGACTTTTTGACCTGCGGATAATACTGGATAGCCATGACGAGCGATGTTGCGTCCTGGCATTTGTAAACCTACTAGTTTACGTTGAACCCCGCTGGCTTTTTGCTGTTCTAATACCTCACGTCCAATAAAATCCCCTTTAGTATCTAAATGAACTAACCAACCCAAACCAGCTTCTAAAGGAGTGGTAGTATCATCGATATCTTGTCCGTAAAGTGCCATAGCGGCTTCTAATCTTAAAGTATCTCTCGCACCCAATCCACAAGGAACTACACCTGCTACAATCAAATTTTGCCACAGTTCTATTCCTAAAGTTGGTTCTACCATCACCTCAAAACCATCTTCCCCGGTGTAACCAGTACGAGCCAAAAAAGCGGGTTTACCGAGTACTGTTGCATCCAAATGACCAAAAGCTTTGACAGAAGTTAAATCTTGCTCAACAAATTTTTGCAGAATTTCAGTGGCTTTTGGTCCTTGAACTGCTAATAATACCTTTTGAGTTGATAAATCTTGGAATTCAACTTGTTTAGTATCCAGGTGTTCGAGTAACCATGCTTTATCTTTAGCTGTAGTCGCAGCATTAACAATGAGCCATCCTTTTTGTACACCAGTATTATCTTCACCTTGATAATAAAAAATTATGTCATCAATAATCCCAGCTTGGGGATTTGATAAAACAGTGTATTGTGCTTGATTTGCTTGCAGACGACTTAAATCCGAAGGAACCAAACTCTGGAGTTGAGAAATTAAATTTTTACCTTGTAAAGTAAACTTCCCCATGTGAGAAATATCAAACATTCCAGCACCATTTCTCACAGCCTCATGTTCTGCTGTAATACCAGAAAATGAAAGCGGCATTTCCCAGCCACCAAAACTGGTAAACCGTGCTTTCAACTCTTGTATAACCCCAAATAAAGGCGATCGCGCAATCATTGCGATTTCTTCTTGATTAGCCACAGATAAATAAAGCTTTTCTTAATCAACATCTTTAAATATCCTACAAGAGTTAGTTGACAGTTGATAGTTGACAGTTGTTTATCCACTAACCACTAACTACTAACTACTAACCACTAACCACTAACTACTAACTACTAACTACCATCCATGAATTATGGTTAAATGTGGATGTATTGAGTTTTATAAAGTAGAGATTATGAAATTTTGGCAAGTACTAGCTAGCTTCGTTTTAGTTATTGTTGTGCTTTTTTATCCTTTGTCAGCAGAAGCTGCAAGTTCTTCTAGTATTTCACGTGCGGCTGGTAATGAATTATCTGGTAAGGATTTATCCGGTCAAAGTTTAGTGGGAGAGGAGTATACTACTCTCAATTTAGAAAATACTAATTTTAGTAACGCCGATATGCGTGGTGCTGTTTTTAACGGTTCATTATTACAAAATTCCAATTTGCATGGTGTTGATTTCACGGATGGAATAGCTTATTTAACAAACTTCAGTGATGCCGATTTGAGCGATGGAATTTTTGCTAATGCAATGATGTTACGTTCTATTTTTCGTAATGTTGACATTACCGGCGCTGATTTTAGTGGTGCTATTTTAGACCGCGTAGAAGTTCAAAAACTCTGTGAAGCCGCAAGTGGTGTTAATCCAAAAACCGGCGTTGCAACTCGTGCTTCTTTGGAATGTAACTAAATAGTGGTTAGTGGTTAGTGGTTAGTGGATAGTGGATAGTGGATAAACAACTATCAACTATCAACTGTCAACTGTCAACTAACTTGTTATTATTGAGCTTTCTTTTCTTTTGCTTCAGGTTTTTGATATTTACCGGGATATTTTCTTTGAAAATAATCTTCCATAACTTGTTTTACCATTGGTGCTGCGACTGCACCACCACCAGCCCCAGAGTGTTCACCGAATGCTAATACGACAATTTCGGGTTTGTCAGCAGGTGCATAGCCACCAAACCAAGCGTGATTGGCTTTGACGCGATTTGATCTCCATGCTTCAGCAGTTCCGGTTTTACCAGCCATGGGAGGAATTGTGGGGGAATTCATTGATTTAGCCGTACCATTTGTAATTACTTCTCGCAATCCTTTACGAATAATCTCGACGGTTTTTGGTTTCATACCTACGGATTCTCGCCATTTCTTTTTTTCTTCGTTGTCTTTGAGAATGTGGGGCTTGACTAAATAGCCACCATTTGCAGGTATGGCGAACATTCGAGTTACTTGTAAAGGTGTAGTCAGTAAGGCTCCTTGACCAATTGACATATTAACAGAATCACCTACCGTCCAATCGCGCTTCCATAATTTTCGTTGATAAGCGTTATCGGGTACAAAACCTCTGGATTCGTTGAAGGAAAATTCCGAGCCTGTTTGTACACCAAATCCAAATTTTTTAGTCCATTTTACTAAGTTGGTACCGCCGACTCTCGCACCTACTTGATAAAAAAATGTATCGCTACTCATAGCTAAAGCTCCGGTAAATCCTAAAGGACCAAATCCAGCATGGTTCCATTCATTAAAACGGTGTCCGCCGAAAGATAGAGAGCCGTAGGTTTGTAATACTGTATTCGGCGCAAATTTACCGGATTCTAAACCTGCTGCGATAGTCACAACTTTAAAAGTACTTGCAGGAGGATAAGCTCTGAAGGCGCGATTGAGCATGGGATGGTTTTTACCTAAAAGTATTGCTTCTAACTCTTTAGGTGAGGGTTTTTGCTTAGAAAATACATTGGGATCAAATGCCGGATTAGATACCATTGCTAAAATCCCTCCGTTCTCCGGATGCATGGCGATAACTGTGCCGGTTTGTCCTTGCAAGGCTTTGTAAGCGGCTTTTTGTAAGTCTATATCTATAGTTAATTTAATATCTTGACCGGGTTTTGCTTGTTTTACGCCTAATGTTCTTAAGGGACGACCTTTACCATCAACTTCCACCTGTTGACCGCCCCATTCTCCCCTGAGCGTAGTTTCAAATGCTTTTTCTACACCCATCTGTCCGATGACATCTCCCAAACGGTAGCCGTCTTTCTTTTTCTCGGCTAACTGTTCTGCGGTGAGTTCGCGGGTATAACCGATGACGTGAGCTAATTGTGCGCCATGAGGATAGTAACGAATGGCTTCTCGGTTAATTTCTACACCTGGTAGATCGCTTTCGTACTCTTTTAAAGCCGTAATTTGTCCCAAGCTGATATCACGAGCAATTCTCACTAAGGAGGAGGAGTTTGGTCCAGCTTCTGTTAATTTCTCTTCAATTTCTTTTTGGGGTATACCAAGGATTTGAGATAAACGCGGACCCATTGTATTCCATGTCTCTTCTTTTTTATGAGCCATCGGCCACAAATATACAGAATGAGGATAGCGAGTTGTAGCTAACAGCTTGCCATTTCGATCGTAAATATTACCTCGTTCTGGCTGACGGAGAATCAAGCGAATCCGATTCTCTTGCGCTCGTTTTTTGAAGCTTTCTCCTTTAACTACTTGTAAGTATGCTAATCGACTAAGTATTCCACTTGTCAACAACAAGGTGAATACGATTAAGAATATAGATTGGTAGCCTTTTCCTACGGTACGGGCATCTTTTTCCTTACCGATGCGAGGTAGTTGTAATAAGGTCATAACACAAAAATTTATAGAGAAAATAGCATTATCTGTATACGATTGCATCCTGGTATTAACCGGGAGACGAACGTTAAATAATTAAAAGCACATATTGGATTTACGTGTATTTCTAGCTACTTTGTGTTAAACAGTAAATGTCGTAAGACATTTGTTTTTTTACAAAGTTAGGGAGTTTAATACCCTCTGTAAAAACAAGACGTTTTATGTGAGGTAAAATCTCTGTTACCTTGACGTAATTAATTGTCAAATGGCTGACTTTGTAATATCTCGGCGGCATTTAGTAGCAAGGAATTTGTTTTTGACGTATACAATAAACCATGATTGCCTATAATAGTTAGCTTAATAGACTACATATGTTGGCGCAAATACGTACAAACACACATTTTAAAAAAGGATTATGTCTCAAACTATAACGCAGCAGCAAGAAGATATCACAACTTTTGAGTCACTTGATGTTGAATTGTCTGGAGTGTTCAAATTTTTTAACAAAGAACCGGCTTTACACGGCATAGATTTAGATGTCAGACAAGGAGAATTTTTTAGTATTCTCGGTCCTTCTGGTTGTGGAAAGACAACTATCTTACGTTTAATTGCTGGTTTCGAGAAACCTGACGCTGGTGAAGTATTTATTCAAAGTCGTCTGATGGCTAAAATTCCTCCTCATCGTAGACCAGTTAATACTGTTTTTCAAAGTTATGCTTTGTTTGACCATCTCAATGTATGGGATAACATCGCATTTGGCTTGAAATTAAAGAAACTACGCAAAGCTCAAATTGCCACTAGAGTCCAAGAAGCTTTACAACTCGTGAAAATGGAAAGTTTGCGATCGCGATTTCCCCATCAACTTTCGGGAGGTCAACAGCAGCGTGTAGCATTAGCACGGGCTTTAGTCAATCGTCCAGCGGTGGTATTGTTAGACGAACCTCTCGGTGCTTTAGATTTAAAACTGCGTAAGGAAATGCAAGTTGAGTTATTAAATTTACATAGAAACTTGGGATTAACTTTTATCATGGTAACGCACGACCAGGAGGAAGCTTTGTCGTTATCTCAACGTATTGCGATTATGAATCATGGAAAAGTTGAACAAATCGGTACGCCAAAGGAAATTTACGATCAGCCGCTATCACCTTTTGTAGCTGATTTTATTGGCGATACTAATCTGTTGTTGGGGGAAATAGCAGATGTTGATGCAGCTAATATCGAAGTTATAACCAAAGCTGGACTCAAAGTTATTGTCAAGCGTAATGCATTCACTCCTACGGGAGTATCTCAAAGTGTATCATTGAGTGTGCGTCCGGAAAAAATTCAGCTTTCATTATATAAACCGAGCGTACAAAATAACTGTTTTGAAGGACGTTTAATTAACATTATGTATTTAGGAACTCACGTTAATTATGTAATTGAATTAACACCTTTGTTACATATTACTGTAATGCAGCCGAGTACATTTGGGATGTTACCAAACCCCGAAACACCAATTTATGCTTGGTGGTCAGAAAATGATTGTTTGGCTTTAATTAATAATTAAATAATTAATTAATTAATAGTTTCATACTTGAATCTGTAATATTTTCTCCATGTTGATTTTTACTTGTCGATTTAGATAAAAACAAAAAATAATAAATGATTAGAAGAAGAGAATTTCTTACAGGGTTGGCTGCATTTTCTGGATTAATAACTGCAAGTTGCGGTTGGAAATTAGGTGATGTGAGAGCATCTTCTACCATAGCGAATAAATTTGATAAATTGCATCTTTTTACTTGGAGTCAATACACAGATAGCAACTTATTAAAAACTTTTACTACCCAAACTGGTATCAAAGTACTTGCAGATGTATATGATGCTAATGAAGTAATGCTTGCTAAATTACAAGCAAGTGGTGGTGGTACTTACAGCCTAATTTATCCATCTGATTATATGGTAGGTAAGATGGTAAATCAAGGATTATTAAAACAAATTGAGCGCCAACGTTTAATCGGGTTGGATAATTTATTTCCTCGCTTTCAAAATCCCGAATATGACAAGAAAAACAGTTATAGCATCCCTATTAGTTGGGGTACTACTGGCTTTATTTACAATTCTGAAAAAATTAGTACACCTCCTCAAGATTGGGATTATCTGTGGAAAAATAAAGAAAAAATTTCTAAGCGAATCACCTTACTTAATGATGCACGAGAGGTGATTGGTGGAGTTTTAAAAATGCTAGGTTATTCCTATAATTCCCAGAATGAAACTGATATCAAACAAGCTTATGAACAGCTACAAAATTTGAAACCTCACATTGCTGCTTTTAGTACCGATGGATGGAGAAATCAAATCATGTCAGGGGATTTAATTTTAGCAATGTGTTATTCTTCAGATGCTTTTCAAATAACCAGAGAAAACCCTAAATTAAAATATATAACACCTGAGAGCGGTTCATCATTATGGACTGATACAATTGCCATTCCTAGAACATCTAGTAATCTAAATGGTGCCTATGAATGGATAAACTTCATGTTAAAACCAGAAGTTGCAGCATCCATGAGTCAACGTTTAGGTGTTGCTACTCCAAATAGTGCCGCTTTTGAATTATTACCTCCAGAAATTCAAAATAATCCAACTTTATTTCCACCAGAAGATGTTTTAGAAAAATGCGAGCGCCTTGCTCCTGCTGGAGAATTTGAACAGGTTTATGAGCGTTACTGGACTAAATTAACCAGTGAGTGAGTCGATTTTGGATTTTAGATTTTGGATTCAGAGGAGTTAGTACCACCGGAGTTAGGAATTGTAGAGACGTAGCATTGCTACGTCTGTACCGGAGTTAGTACCACCGGAGTTAAGAGTACAAGTGTCTTGCTGGCTATATTATACAATAATGCCCCATTACCAATTACCAATTACCAATTACCAATTACCTATTACCTATTACCAATTACCAATTACCTATTACCATAAATCAAACAATATCTGCCGTCATTTCTTCAGTAAAACCTAAACTTCTACGCTCTTTAAAAAACACCTGTTTCATGCCTTGAGTATAAGGTTTAATTAATTCTTTTTGTTCTGAATCTAAACGACTTTCCATTTCCGAAGCTAAAACCTCACACCATTTTTCAGTTAATTCCCATTTTATTTCAACTCCTTCTACTACCATTGCACACAAAGGAATTAATTCTTGTTCGATTGGTGTGAGACTCTGTTCTAAAAAACATAATAATATATAAGCTTGGAACATATTTAAATCACGAGAACAAGAGTGTGTGATACCACGCTCTGTTAATTTACCTCTTCTACTACGACTATTAGGTAATAATTCAATTAGCTGACGATAAACTGATTGGGCAATTTCTGGCGCAGCTGGCATCATTTGTTCTACAAGCTTTAATTGCGGCGAATTCAACTCATAATTAACAGCATTAAAACACACTCTTTGCCAAGGCATCGCAACTTGTTCTTCAACAAATTTCAAATAAGGTGTTAATAATACTTGTTCGGCAGATGTTAATTTTTTTAGGATTAATTGATTGGTAAAATTTAATTGCGAAGTCATAAAACCAAGACTACGCCAGTCTTTAGATGCTACGTGTTGCTCCTGAAAGATAATTAATATCGGTTCTAAAGCATATGCAAGTTCCTCTACTGCTGGTATAACCCACTGAGAAAGAGTGTTATTTTCTATTTCTATTTTCGGTGACTGTTGCTGATAAACTTCCATTAACTTTTTGTAAACACGAAAAGCAAATTGTGTAATCCGCCTTGCTTCACTTAAATCTAAAACATTCGGAATATAACCGTAAAGATTTTTTGTTTGTATCCATGCCATTTGACAATTAACATCTAATATTTTCTCTCTTAATTTGTTCGTGGTAAAAGCTCTTCCTTCTGGTGTTGCTGCTTTAATAATTCATCACAAGATGAATTATGCGCCAATAACGACGATATTCCCGGTGTATAACGACGCGCCCAAATATTTAGCAAGCGCTCGGTTGAAGATGTTTTGGCAATTTTAGAACTTTTTAGCATATATTTTTTCTGTGTATTTTTGCTTAGCAATAAATCAGCTTATAGTAAATTATTCAACTTCTTATATATATTACGGAGTTGATACTAAGTATAGTGTAAGCATAATACAAAAAAAACAAGTTAAATTTTCAACTATTTTTGATGAACATATCTTAAGATTACGATTTTTTTAGCTTGAGATTTTCTCAAATTACTTGTTTTTATTGTAATTAATATTACCAAAACTTAAAAATGAGCATAAATAGTTGTTTACACTGAATAACTATTCTAAGTGAGCATTAAATATGTATAAATACTGAATTTTACCAGCGAACATTAATATAGACTTTGTTTATCAAGTTGTATTTTTTTAACAATAACCTTCGCAATCAGTAGTTCACAAAAACTTTATCAAACTTTAACCATACTTTATTAATTTTTTGTACGGTTGAGAGACGGGAACATTGAAATAGATATTATATTTGATATAATTTCTGTAACAACGATTACTGATCAGTGTTTTTTTATTAAGAGCCTAGGATTAGCTGTTAAATTAGAATTTAAACAGCTTTATGGTTAATTTATATAGAGACATTTTAGGTATCCGTACTTATTATTATCGAGGATAAACTTACTTCTATGTAAATCAATTGATACTTTATTTTACTCAACATCGTATATATATCTAAGCTATGAGAATATTTAAACAGTATATGTTTTAAATCTGTTTTTTATATAAACTAATCAAACTGCTAGGTAATTTTGTAGTTTTATATACAGTTAAAGATCAAGTATTTTTTATATTTGCAAATATTAGCAAATTAAGCTAAAACTCGACATTAAGATTTAACACCAAATCAAAACAGTAAATAAAACCATAATTGCATTTTTTAATAGTAGTAAATATCACCATTATTTGATAGGTATTGGTCTCTCTATCTTTAGACTGATTTTTGATATTTTTTGGTATCATGCAACTATTTCTATATAATTAAAAGGTTAAAAAATCACTATTTTTTTATTTTAGTTTGATAAGATAATACCTATTAAAAATATTGTATATTGCGTTTATCTAATGCATAAAATAACTTTTTTGATGATTTTTCTTGTGAAATCGATTATTTTTAAAAAATTACATCAAAGGATGAATTAAAATAATTGTTGTACTATATTGGAATCTGTTATAATTTTTAATTATGGAAATAAGTAAATTAATAAAATAGTAATTTATCATAGTCTTGTCACTCAATTTTAAGTATCTTTACTCAATTAAATTTTGATTTACTTCCTTCAAAATTAATAGAGTTATAATATGTATTTGCTGAGAAAACAAAAGATGTTTTATGCAAATAACGTAAAAAATCCTATTAAAAGCCTGATAAATCATTGATTTATAAATTGATGAATAAAATGATATTTATTAATATTTTTTCTGTGTAAATTCTAATTATCAGTTGTTACATTAAATATTGAATGTAGTTTTATTGACTACATTTTTCACACATTAAAGGGAGAAAATCTAGATATGCAATTAGAAGATATCGCCGCTATTCAAAAAGCAGAAGAAGAAGCATGGGAACAGCTGCAAAAATCAATTCTTTACTATCAAGGTCGTCCAGTCGGTACGGTAGCGGCTGTGGATGAAAGTGTAGATTCATTAAACTATGACCAATGTTTTGTTCGAGATTTTGCTTCATCCGCTCTACTTTTCTTAATTAAAGGGCAAACGGATATAGTCCGCAATTTTTTAGAAGAAACTTTGAAATTGCAACCCAAAAATAACCAATTGGATGCTTATAAACCCGGACAAGGTATCATGCCAGCTAGTTTTAAAGTGGTATCTCATGATGGAGAAGAGTATTTAGAAGCTGATTTTGGTGAACACGCCATCGCAAGAGTTACACCAATTGATTCTTGTTTTTGGTGGCTGATTATTTTACGTGCTTATGTAGTTGCAACTAAAGATTATTCACTGGTATATCAACCCGAATTTCAAAAAGGTATTGGGTTGATTTTAGAACTTTGTTTAGCAACTCGTTTTGATATGTATCCAACACTGTTGGTTCCCGACGGTGCTTGTATGATTGATAGACGTTTGGGTATTTACGGACATCCTTTAGAAATTCAATCTTTGTTTTATGCAGCATTGCGTGCAGCGCGAGAAATGTTAATCTGTCATGGTAATCAAGATTTGGTGATTGCGATTGACAATCGTTTACCTATTTTACGCGCCCATATTCGTAAGCATTATTGGATAGATATTAAGCGTCTGAATGCTATTTATCGCTATAAAGGTGAAGAATACGGCAAAGAAGCGATTAATCAATTTAATATATATGTAGATTCACTTCCTTACTATGAATTAGATAAATGGTTGCCCAAAAAAGGTGGTTATTTAGCAGGTAATGTGGGACCATCACAGTTAGATACTCGTTTCTTTTCTTTAGGAAATTTGATGGCAATTATTTGCGATTTAGCAACTGAAGAACAATCACAAGCCATTATGACTCTTATTGAAAAGAGATGGGAAGATTTAGTCGGGAATATGCCAATGAAAATTACTTTTCCGGCATTAGAAAATGAAGAATATAGACTTATAACTGGATGCGATCCGAAAAATATTCCTTGGTCTTATCATAATGGTGGAAGTTGGCCCGTTTTAATGTGGATGTTAGCAGCAGCAGCAATTAAAACAAATAGAGTATGTATTGCCGAAAGAGCAATTAGTGTTGCTCAATTACGGCTGCAAGAAGATGAATGGCCAGAATATTATGATGGTAAGCGGGGAAGATTAATTGGTAAGCAAGCCAGAAAATATCAAACTTGGACAATTGCGGGATTACTATTAGCCAAAGAAATGATTAAAGAACCATCTCATTTATCTTTGGTGAATTTTGAGCCATTTACCATAGAAGAAGCTTCCAGAGCTTGCGAATTTGAAATTGATAGCTTTGATGCTTAATGGGGAATCGGGAATCGGGAATCGGGAATCGGGAATCGGGCGTGAGAAGATATTCTTAAAGTAGTAAGTAATGAGGTAAGAATATTTGTCTGCCAAAACAAAGCTGCTTCACTTGATATTCATTCATAACTCCTAACTCAGGTGGTAAGTTGTCGCGCATTTAATTTGTATTTTTCTAGCGGGCAGGCTTGCCCTCGAACAAAGTGAAGGGATGCCCGCACTATAAGACTTTAATGAAATTTTAATATACAAATTAAAGGCTTTTTAGCTTACTAATTCCTAACTCCGGTGGTACTAACTCCTAACCTGTTTCCTATGATTTCCCCGCGTCAACAAGCTTTAATAGCCCTACGAGATGTCCATATGGGGGCTTATGCTGATGTAGCATTAGATCGAGTGCTGCAAAAAGCTGATTTAACAGATCGCGATCGCCGTTTGGTCACGGAATTGGTTTATGGTAGTGTGAGAAGAGTGCGAACTCTTGATGCAATTATTGACCAATTAGCCAAAAAAAAATCCCATCAACAACCTTTATTACTCCGCACCATCTTACATTTAGGTTTATATCAACTACAATTTCAACAACGAATTCCTCCTAGTGCTGCTGTTAATACTACCGTTCAATTAGCGAAAGATCATGGTTTTTCAGGTCTTTCTGGTTTTGTTAATGGCTTGTTAAGACAGTATATTCGGCTAGGGGAAGAGGCAGGAGAAGATTTTACTATTCCGCTAAAATTACCAGAAAATCCTGTGAAAAGATTGGGGATTTTACATAGTTTTCCCGACTGGATTGTCAGTTTATGGTTAGAACAATTTGGTTTTTCAGAAACAGAAAAATTATGTGAATGGATGAACCAAACACCAAGTATTGATTTACGAGTCAACCAACTTCGTTCTTGTTGTGAGGA
The DNA here is from genome assembly GCA_012033205.1 of Richelia sp. SL_2_1. Lineage (GTDB taxonomy): Bacteria > Cyanobacteriota > Cyanobacteriia > Cyanobacteriales > Nostocaceae > Rivularia. The sequence continues at coordinate 15,426 of JAAUSO010000154.1, forward strand.
AGTTGAAACCGCTTTACAAAATCAAGGTATTTTGTCTGAACGCATTCCTAGTTTACCCCATGCTTTACGATTATTAAGTCATCCTGGCTCAATTAAGAATTTACCTGGTTTTAATCAAGGATGGTGGACGATACAAGATAGTAGCGCTCAATTAGTGAGTTATTTACTGAATCCCCAACAAAATGAAGTGATAATTGATGCTTGTGCTGCACCAGGCGGTAAAACAACCCATATCGCTGAATTAATGGGAGATACAGGAAAAATTTGGGCTTGCGATCGCACTGATTCGCGTCTACGTAAGCTGCAACAAAATACTCAACGTCTCAATTTAAATTCAATTCAAATTTGTATTGGTGATAGTCGCAAGTTAACTCAATTTGAAAATTCTGCGGATAAAGTATTACTTGATGTTCCTTGTTCGGGTTTGGGAACTCTCCACCGTCATGCTGATGCACGTTTCCGACAAACTCCGGAAAGTGTAGAGGAACTTTCTACGCTTCAAAAAGAACTATTGTTACATAGTTCAACTTTCCTCAAGGATAATGGCTCTTTAGTTTATTCTACCTGTACACTGCATCCAGCAGAAAACGAAGGCGTTATCAACTGGTTTTTAGAATCCCATCCTAATTGGGAAATCGAACCCCCCGATATTAATTCACCCATCAATGATTATTCTACTTGCGAAGGTTGGATTAAAGTATTACCCCATAAACACAACATGGATGGTTTTTTTATGGTGCGTTTAAGAAAAAAGCACAATTAAAATTGTAAAATTTCGTTAATAGAAAAAATTTCAAGGAGGCGACTATGGTTAGCAATCCTGATGTCAAAAAATTGTTAAAAATCTTAATTGCAGCAGCTTGGATTGATGGTAAAATCCAACCGGAAGAAAGAGAATATCTTCTACAAATAGCCAAACAAAAGCATATCGCTACAGATCCAGAAATTAAGCCCTGGTTATATGAATTAGTCCCTGTAAAACCAGCGGAGTGCTACGAATGGGTTCAGGAATATTTAGGAGATTCTCCTAGTGCTGAAGATTATCAAAATTTAATTCAAGATATCAGTGGGTTAATTTACAGTGATGGAGAAGTAGCGGTTGAAGAAGCCAAATTATTAGCCAAGTTACAGCAATTATCTGACGAGAGCGAATCAAATCAAGGGCATTTAAATACCATTCTCAAACAGATTCAAAAACTCTACCGTCGTTGGGTTGAAGTGCAAAACTGAGAAGGAGTTAGGAGTTAGGAGTTAGGAGTTTGGAGTTTGGAGTTAGGAGTTAGGAGTTAGGAGTTAGGAGTTAGGAGTTAGGAGTTTGGAGTTA
>JAAUSO010000155.1 GCA_012033205.1 Richelia sp. SL_2_1
ATAGTCGAGTGTGTAGAACGCTGAGTACTTGACTACAAAGCTTTTTACCTAGTAGTTTTGATCAAAATAGAAGATTAAAAACGGGTTGATAGTTGAGAATTTATCAGTTACTTGATTATCTTAATTTACATATGCCTTAGATTTTCATGTCCTTGCTGCGGGTGTTTGATCTATTTGTTGTAATTGTTTGGTTTCAAGATTCTTTTTACCGGAATAATCCCGCAACAATCCCATTAATGCTGGAACTACTGTTGGTGTAAGAATTGTGGAAAATGCTAAACCTCCGGTTAAGACAATTCCCAATCCTTGATACAGTTCCGCTCCTTTTCCCGGAATTACTGCTAAAGGTAGCATTCCTAAGACGCTGGTTCCTGCTGACATGAAAATTGGTCGCAATCGATCTTTTACTGCTAAATACAACGAATCATCGTAGCTTTTACCTTCGTTTTGTAGTTGTAATGACCTATCTACAAGCAAAATTGCGTTGTTAACTACTACTCCGGTTAAAATTACAAATCCCAATCCGGTAATCATGTCTAGGGGAACCAATACACCGGGAATTGAATTTGCCAAAATTAAGCTTAATAATGCTCCCGATATTCCCATCGGTACTGTTGCCATGATTAAGAAAGGGAAGCTGAAGGAACGATATAAGGCAACTAGAAGTAAATAGGTAATTATCAAAGATAAAACGAAACTTGAAGCCAATTGTAATAATGTTTCCGATAGTACATCGGCAGAGCCAGCTAATTCTACACGGAAACCAGTTGGTAATGTTTGCCGTAGCGGTTGGATAATTTGCTGTTCGGTTTGGTCTATTAATGCTCCTAACGGTGCAACTCTCGCGACTCTAATAGTCAGGGTAATCGAGCGTTCTAAGTCTACATGATTAATTGCATCTGGTCCAGTGGCTTCTACAACAGACGCAACATCTGTAAGCTGTACTTGTCTGCCATTACCAATATTTAATGGTAATTGTCGTAATTGTTCTGGTGTTCCGACTGAAGTGTTTTGCAGTTCTATAGTAACATCAAGCTCTCGTCGCCCATCGGTAAATTCGGAAGCTCGCAAACCTCCCAAAGCTGCTTCCACAATTGCACCGAGTTCTGCTTCTGAAAGTCCGACTTCTGCTAATCTAACTCTGTTGGGGATAACTTGTAATTCTGGCGCTCCGGTAACAAAGTTGGAGCGGACGTTTTCCACTCCTTCCAGATTTCGTAATTGCTCCATTACCTGCTGTTGTAATTGATTCAACTGTTCCAAGTCTTGTCCGATAAGATTAACTTCAAATTCTTTACCTGGATCTTGGAAGATGGAAACTCTTCGGGGAATTAAAAATCGATATCCAGGAAAGTTATTGCTTTGCTGCTTGAATCGATCGACAATTTCATCAAGTTTGTTACCCGTTGCTTCCTCTGGTTTCACAAAAGCGGCGATCGCTCTTAATCCATTACGATGAACGTAGAGACTCCGCATGATTTCGGGTTGTTCACTAACAAAATCTCTCGCTCCTTGGGAAAGTTTAACAGCTTCGGGAATGCTAGTACCGGGAAATGGTTCTGCTAGCCATAATATTAAGTTACGGTTTCCTTCGGGGAGGTAGTCTGCGGGAGGTAGTAGTTGAGTGCTGATAAATAGTAATGCGATCGGAATTGCTAGTATTATCAAACGTCTGCCTTTTCTTCCTACTCCAATTGACCAATTTACTGTAGCGAGGAGGAAGTTTTCCAATCTTCTTTGGAAGAAGAGGAATATATGGGATATTTTTGTGATTAGATTTTGAATCACCAAGAGTGCATTCCCGAAAAACCTCACCCCGTCCTGACGGACACCCCTCTCCTTATTAAGGAGAGGGGAAGGGGGTGAGGTTGCTTTGTTTGTTGGATTGGGGATTATTTGATTGGAAGTAATTATAGATGAATGATTATTTTGATTATTTTGATTATTCCCCATTCCTTGAAGGATTCTTTGTGCTTCTGCTTGGTTAAGAAATAATCCCGAAAGCATCGGCACTAAGGTTAATGCTGCAAATAGGGAAAATAAAACTGATGCGGAAAGTCCGATTCCAATATCAAAAAATAATTGTCCCGCTTCTCCCTTTACTAAAACAATGGGAGCAAATACAGCAACGGTGGTTAAAGTTGAAGCTAACATTGCACCACCAACTTCTTCGGTTCCTTCAATGGCTGCTTTTACGGGAGATTTTCCCTTCTGCATATGGGTAAAGACGTTTTCTAATACCACAATGGCATTATCTACCACCATCCCTACAGCAAATGCCAAACTCGCTAAACTAATTACGTTTAAAGAACGTCCCAAAGCTGCAAATACTATAAATACTGTAATTAAAGTTGTGGGAATAGTAATGGCAATTACTGCCACTGTCCGTAAAGAACCGAGGAACAGTAATAAAATGAACGCTGCTAACACAGCACCCATAAGCAAATTACCTTGTACAAAGGAAATCGATTGATTAATATAGTCATTTTCATCATAGGGAATATCAAATGTAATACCTTCCCCTTCCCGATCAAATCGCTCTTCTAAATCTACCAAAGCTTGACGAATACCTTTGGATATTTCCGGTACATTGGCATTTGGTTGACGAATAATTCCTACCGCTACCGCAGGTTTGTTATCTCTAATTAAAGCCCTATCTTGAATTTTTCGACCCATTCGAGCGGTAGCGACATCTTTTAAATAAACCGTTCCCGAATCATCTCGACGCAACACAAAATCTTCCAATTGTTTAACATCAGTCGAACGGCTAACGGTACGAACTCGATATTCCCGTCTTCCTAATACCAAAGGGCCACCGCGAATATCTCGGTTATTACTACGCAGTGCATTTACGACATCACTAATAGTAAGATTACGGTCAGCTAAAGCCTTGGGATTAACTATTACCTCGACTTCCCTTTCTCTACCCCCAGAAATCAGAAATTGTCCTACACCTTGAACTTGACGGAATCTTGGCACAATCACATCATCAACTAAATCCCGATAATGCTCGTCATCAGGCGTAAATCCTTCCTTAGCAACCAGAATCGTCCACATCATCGGACTACTACTACCGCTAACTACTTCCACTTCAGATTCCCCAGCTTCCGGTGGTAATGCTTCTACCTGCTGGAGTTTATTTAAAACATCTACTAACCGTCTATCAATATCGCTATCCCAGTTAAATTCTAAATTGATAGTACTAATACCCGAAGCACTGCTACTAGTAACTTCTTGAATTCCTTGTACTTCCTCCAACCGTTCCTCAATCGGACGAGTAATTAATTCCTCAACTTCCGTGGGACTAGCACCAGAATAAGTAGTACTAATTGTAATTTCGGGTCTGTCTCCTCCCGGTTGTAATTCTAAAGGTAGACTTAATAATGACAAAACACCGAATAAAGCCAGTATACAGAATAAAACAAAAGTTCCATGTCGCCAACGGACAGCAGTTTTAATTAAACTCATGATTAATTATTGGGAATAGGGCATTGGGGATTAATAATCATTCATATCCTAAAGCGCTTTATCTCTCGATGTTTTGAAACGCAAAGGTACGCTGAGGATTTCGCAAAGGTACGCTGAGAGGGAATGAGGAAAGAAAGAGTTTTTAATTACTTATTACTTTGACCTTTAACCTTTGACCTTAACTTCCGCTTTGTCTTTCAAACCATCTCCACCACTCAAAACCACAGTTTGACCGTTTTGCAATCCCGCACCAGAAATCGCGACTTTCTCACCCATATCTGCAACCATTTCTACTTCTAATTGCTTGGCTTTGCCATCTTCTACAGCAAAGACTAACCATTGATTTTGTTTTCTCGTTAAGGCATCGCGGGATACTACAAATCCCTGAGTATTTCCCGGTAACTGCAAATTACCCGAAATCGCCATACCAGGTAACAATCCTGGTGGTGGGTTATCTAACCTTACTCGTACTCTTTGCCGTCTGGAAGCGGCTTCTGCGGTCGGTACAACACCTGTAATGGTGGCATTTCCTCGCCATTGGGGTAAAGCGCGGGCTGTTAATTCTACTTTCGTTCCTGGCTTGACTCTACCGCTGAGTTGTTCTGGTAATTCTAAGAAAATATCGAGTCTTTCTCCTGCAATAAAAGTAGCGATTTCACCTCCTGGTTGTACGTAATCACCGGGGCTAACTTGTCTTTGCAACACCACACCATTAGAATTAGCTTCGATCCGAGTCCTTTCTATTTGTAGCTTTGCTTGATTGACTGCTGCCACTGCTGCTTCTACGTTAGAACCTTGCGCGGCAATTTCTTCGCGAGTCGCACCAGCTTGAGCTTCTGCTAATTCTGCTTGTGCTTCTAATCTTTCTCCTTTTACATCGTCTACGGCTGCACGAGCTTCTACTAATAATCTTTCTGGTAAAGCTCCTTGTTTAACTAATCCGGTATTTCTTTTGAGGTTATCGACTGCTTCTCGCTCTCGTGCTTGAGCAGAATTCACCGCAGCCTGACGTTGGGCTATAATTTCTGGACGAGTACCAACTTCTAACCGTGCTAAATTGTTGCGCTGCTGTGCAAGTTGGGCTTCGGCTTGGGAAAGTGCTAATTTCTGGTCAGCATCATCGATAATTGCGATCGCTATTCCTGCCCTTACTTTATCCCCTGGCTGAACTAACACGTTTTTGATTACACCCCCAGTTTGAGCGCGGATTGTGGCTTGTTGCGGGGATTCTACTTGTCCTAATAGTTGCACACTATTTGTTACATTCCCTGATGTTAAGGTAGTTACTTCTACTGCACGGGGTGGTGGGACTTTAGTTGTGGCAGCAGCGGGTTTCTGAGCTTGTTGAGTAGGAGAAAATACCCGAAATACAGCTATTCCATTGATACCAATCGAAATTAATAATAACAACGCCAACCAAGACTTGCGATGATTTTTTTCGGAATTCTCCAGTATGATTTCTGCAACGGCAGCATCAGTATCTTGTTCTACATTTTGCTTTAAATTCGCTTTTAATTCTCTGTCTGATGGTTCTAGCTCACTCATGATTTTTCCGATAATTGATAATGGCTGTTTATTAACATTGGAAATACTTATATATACCAATCCAATTGGTATGCTAGTAGTTGCTTTTTTTATGCTGAAACACCTAATATCTCAATAATCGCGATCGCAATTTTTTTTGAAGAATTTTCAAGTCATTTTTGACTCTAATTAATACCAGTAAAACTTGGGGAAATTTTACATATCGTGAGTGATATTTCAGTGTAGAGTATGACAAATAAATGTGACATAGAAATGACAAAATAAAGAAAATATTAAATTCAGTCTCCTCTATTTCCTCATTTCATGAGTCTTTACTTCATTGCCACATTAATTCTGGGAATAGAGATGAAGCACACTCTACGGGTGAATAGTAATTATAGAGCGTGTTGGAAGTAAGATTTGATTGTTGCCTGTTCCCTATGTATATAAAAAGCAAAGTATATTTCCGGAACCTTCACAGGTAAAATGTAGTTATAGGAGCAAAAAAGATACAACAGTGGAGAATACCATGACTACTAGCTTTATTGTTCTCGAACCAGGTGTAACTGGATTAAAAGTAACCAAGTTACAACAAGCTTTAAAACAACTCAATTTATATTTGGGTGCAATTGATGGCATTTTTGGTAGTAAAACAAAAGCAGCAGTAATTAAGTTTCAACAACTTTACAGTCATCTTCCTAATAATGGAATTGTTGATGCAGAAACTATTTTACAATTGGATGAAGCTGTATGGTTATCACAAAGAGAAACTCTCAGAGAAGGTTCTAGAGGTAATGAAGTTGAGTTATTACAAGGTATGTTGGAGTATAGTAATTTTGGCTCGCTGATTGTAGATGGTGTTTTTGCTGCGAAAACCAAAACAACTGTAATCGATTTTCAAAAAGCGAGAGGATTTCAACCTGATGGTGTTGTCGGAAAACAAACTTGGAGTTCTTTATATACTTTAGCTCGGCATGATATACCTGACGAAGATAGAGTTAAAGCTTTCTTTGGTAGTTAAGTGTACCGCCTTCATTTCAATTTTTAAGATTGAGTCTTATATTCTGTAAATAGTACAATGAAGCATCCTATGAAAAAGATAGCGATTGCATCTATTTTGATCGCAACTCCATTATTATGGTTGTTGAATAATCAAGTTTTTGCAACTCCTAAAAAAACGATTCCCGAATCTACTTATTCTCAAAATACTCAACCAAAAGATAAATGGCTGCGAATGAGTGAAAAAGACGAAATTAATCAAATAAAATCGCTCATTGATAGTCGTATGGGTGTCGCTGCTCTCAATCAGTTAGCCTTAGAAGGGTTTATTGGTTTTGATTGTAATCGCAGCTTTTATATTAATGAACCCTATGGTGGTTTTCAAACTTTAATGCGGGTGAAATGTAAAACTCCTAGAGGTGCTTCGACTGCAATCGGTTATGACGAAATTCGGGTTGTTTTTAATCGCTTTGAAAGCAATATTGAGAATTTTAACATTGAAAGAGTTTCCCAAGAAACTGGGCCTGGAAAGATTAAGTTACCCGATTAGTTTACGGTTTTCATGTTTTTTATCAGGAATAGACGCAACTGGCATATTTTCTTGTAGGGGAGGCGGTTGAGGCGGTGTGGATTTTCCTCCCGCATTATTGCCGTTGCTGTGACGCTTCGCAAAAATTTGAACGCAGCGATAAGACTTAACTACGCACCAACCACCTGTTTATATTTGATAATTTGGTCAAAAACCTGAGTTGACTGCAATCGACTCAGGTTTTATGAAAGGATAGAATTCAATTAATTGTATTTTTCTTAAATAAAATGTCGAAATATTTTGTGCCTCTTAAGGAAGGTTCTACAGGTGATGCTGTAATTATGATTCAAGAAAATTTGAAATATCTTGGTTTTTATTTTGGTTCTATTAATGGTGTTTTTTGTCAAAATACTAAAGCTGCTGTTATTAAGTTTCAAAAGCATAATACTATTCCTGCTGATGGTGTTGTCGGAATAGCAACTAGAGCAGCTTTAGTTCGATATTTTTGGAATTGATGGTGTTTTTGAAGCTGATTACTTAATTTTTTGTCCCAATTTTCTGTAATAATTATTGCTAATAACCTTTTTAAATTAACAGGACTAAGGCTGCGTGTCACAAGACTCGGATGGTGCGTGACACAGAAGAAGCCTATCCTACCCGTTCAAAATTATTCTAAACTACACACCCGTTGCAACAAAAATGTGCCAGTTGCGTAAGTCCTAATTAAGATAGCGGTTTATTTTTCACAATTTTATACGCATTTGAGAGACGTAGCACTGCTACGTCTCTACATTGTTATTTGATTATTTGTGAACAAGTTTACCATTGGGACGTTGAACCATGATTTCTCTTAACCGTGCTTTGGCTTGGGGTTCAATTCCGAAAATACGCACATAATCGTTGTTATGTTCGACTAAACACGCTTCTAATGTTGCGATCGCGTCTGCCATATCTTCTATTTGATGTCCAGCAAAACTTTTCCATGAACCTGTATGGAATCGACGCTGGTCTACATATTCTATACCGATATGGTTCCCTGAAGCCAAAATTTCCCGCATTTGTTCTAAAATTTCTAGTTCTACATGGGCTGTAGATATGCCTGGATTATATTGATTAGCATCTTTTAAGGTGCGGTTTTCTCCAGATTGGGAAACTGTATGAGGAGCAGGGAAGGGAGTCAGTGTAGTAGTCGGTGGATAACGGAAAGTTGAATCACTACTTTGTTTGCTCTCATGTTGAGTAGGTGTAGGTGGATAATGGAAACTCGAATCGTTGTGATGTTGAGTAGTAGGTGGATAATGGAAACTCGAATCGCTACTTAATTCGTTGTGATGTTGAGTAGTAGATGGATAACGGAAAGTTGAATCGCTACTTTGTTCGTTGTCATATTGAGTAGCTTTTTGTGGATAATGGAAACTCGAATCGCTACCTAATTCGTTGTGATGTTGAGTAGTAGTTGGATAACGGAAAGTTGAATCGCTACTTAGTTGTTTCTGATGTTGAGTAGGTGGATAACGGAAAGTCGAACCGCTATTTTTTTCATTAGGATTTTGAATTATGGTTTCCATGACTGGTTGCTTGGTTTTGTAATCGATTCCAGCAACCCTGACATAATCTTGATTATGACTAACTAGACATCTTTCCAAATCTCCAATCGCATCAGCCATATCATCGATTTCGTGATTTGAAAACCGTTGCCAATCACCCTTGCTAAAACGGTCTTTATCTGCATATTCTATGCTCAAATGGTTTCCCGATGCCAAAATTTTCTGCATATAGCTGAGTATTTCTGGCCCAACATGGGTAGTTGCAATTTGCATATCTTTAATCATACGTTTTGTACCTTGATTTACAGATTGATGAGAAGATGGAAGTTGGGGAATTTTAACAGCTTGTGCTTGTGCTTGATAACTTCCTCTCGCTTGATAAGTTGGGATTGGTTCTCCATCAAAATTGGCAGTTGGTCTGGCATGATAAGTAGATATGGGTTCCCCATCAAAATTGGCAGTTGGTCTGGCTTCATAGACGGGTGTTTGTGCAGCAGTTGGGATAAAATGCTTTTGATGCCTTAATGCACCACGATTGTATTCTTCAACCAACCGCGAATCATCGACCCTTTTTTGTTCATCAACCATTAAATTAGCCATCTCCATCAAATCTGATAACCCGAAATTGGGTTTTTTGAATGATGGAACATCGTTGCTGTTAACAACCCGTGAAGATACCTTGTCTATTCCAGCATTGTGGATAAACTGCTGAATTTGTTGATCGTAAATTCGCGATCGCAATGCACTATAAAAATCAACAGCAGCAAAGGGAAAATTATCTACCAGTTGTTCTACATCTCGCTGTGATAAACCATCTTCGCTAAAAATTCCCCCCACAATCCCAATTTTGTCATCTCTATTGGGTTCCCAATAAAACTTATCCATCCTTCCATCACGAATCAATGGTGCATATAAAGTGGAAAAATCGTTCCCTGTAACAATAATGGGAACGCGATGTAAAGGAGTAGAATCATAACTACCGGGTAACTGTACATCAGTAGGATTATCGGCAATATTCATCAATGTAGCGTTAACCAATTGAGTATTCACCGTATACTGAGTACCTTCATCAAAACGTCCAGCACCGGCATCCAAATCGTTAATCATCAACACACACATTTTACCGCGCACCTTGATTAATTCCGCAGTTTCCCGATAGCGCAACCGAATCAAACGTGCTGGATCTCCAGCATCCGGACTTTCTAATTCACCACCAGAAATATGAGTAACCTCAACACCCATTTTCTCAAAAACTAATTCACATTGAAAGGATTTTCCTTCACCCTTACGTCCATGAATACCCAAAATCACAGGTACTCGTACATTCGGAAGGTCAAGATAATTTTTAGTAATGTGAACGGCAAGTTTATTTTCAAAGCGTGGAGAAATATAGTAGCTCATGTAATAAAATCAAAAATTTAACACTATACAACACCATGTTAATTTTTTATGACTACTATTGTTCATGTATTTTTGTGTGGTAAATCCTCTTTCTACTTATAACTCCCATATTTTTATCAGATATATGGATGCAAATAGAAAACAAATTATCCGAACATCTTGCCGTGGCGATGGGATATGTGTTATATACAATAAAGTTTCGGACGTATAGCTCAGTTGGTTAGAGCGCTACGTTGACATCGTAGAGGTCACTGGTTCGAATCCAGTTACGTCCATTTTTAAATAAATTAACAGTCCTATGCGGTTTCAGTGGTCGATTTAAAGCTAACTGAAACCAATACAACTGCGAAGTAAGTGGGGGCAAAAGGCTCCCAACTAATAATTATTGAAATAATTATTGAAATTTAACTAGCTCGGTATAAATAAAGATTATTATAAAATTCTTGAATCGGAACTTCATTTAACAGAAGTTGCTCAGAGAAAAAACTTTGAAAAATTTTGCCTCTATATTTTTTTATTTAATCATAATCAATTTGTTGATTCTCAAAAAAAAAGGCAGATGTCAAGAGTGTAAAGAGTGAAATATTAATCTTTTTTTCTACGTCAGCACTCACAAATAACTAAATTTCAACAAATAATTATCTGCTTATTGCTAGTAAAGTAATAAGTAGTTGTTAATTATTAATCAATTGTGCAATTTGTGATTAAAAATTGATATATACTGATTTTATTTTTAACTGGATAATAGTCAGTAATCCGGAAATCAGAGCAACAAAAAATGCAGTAATTGGTTTCAGTGTAAAGATAGATAAATTGCTGTATTAAGGTTGTATAGATGTTTTGCGGTTTTATTCGCAATTAGAATTATCAAATTAATAAAAACTTGGAAAAATGTGGCTAAATTTCACAAATTTGTTAACATCAAATAGCTGCTGTCCGGCGGCATTACATAAAAGCATTTAAACGCTCTTAACAACCTTCGTTAAGTAGATAAAATGTCAATCAGTATGGGATGTCGCGATTATTAGTGGTTAGAAATTGAAAGTTAAAGAAAAAGCTTCTAGAAGAAGCAATAAAACTCTTGACTTTCTACTCAAGTTAGTATCTATCATGGTACTTGCTGATTTTTATGTTCGATTGTTTTTTAAACATTCGCTCCTCAACACAACACACTTATTTATTTAGTTGCTTCATCTGGCTCTAATAGGAGATTCAAATGAAAAAGTTTATTACTTTTCTAATCGGCGGTATTTTATTAACAAGTGCAGTTGGTTGTGGTGAAGAAGCCGCTAAGACTGATTCAGAAAATCCCAGCGCTACAAATGGGGTTGTACAACCCGCAGCAAGAGAAGCTAGCGAAACACAAGGTTTAAATCAACCTTTAAATCAGCCTGGAGAGGCTGCTGATGCAGAAACTACAGCTGTAGATTCAACTGGTGCTGCTAACCTAGAAAGTCCGCTAGAAAGCGATTTATCAAAAGAAGTTAGTAAAAAACTCAAAGAAAACTTACCAACTAGCGAATTAGAAGTAAAAGAAGCTGAAGGGGTTGTTAGTGTTGGTGGTACAGTTTCTTCTCAAGAAGAGCTCCAGCAAATTGAACCTTTGACTAAGGGTGTTAAAGGTGTTAAAGGAGTGAATGTAGAAGCTAATATTGCAGATACAAATCCAGCAGAAGGTACTACTAATCCTGAGTAAACAGTTGACAGTTGCCTTTTGCCTTTTGCCTTGATAACTTTAATTAAGGGAGATATACGGGACTTACAGTTAGTTAAGTCCTGTTTTTTCGTGTGTTGTATTATTAAATGTTTTCGTGGATAGAACAATCAATCTTTATTTTTAGAATGCATTAACATGAGAAAATAAAATGATAATCGGGAGAGGCGATCGCAATATGACTTTTATCGCTCCTTAGCATTTAGTGATGTTTCTGTTTGTGTAGAGCGAATTATCAATTGATAATATTAAGGCAATAGGGAACAGTTAATAGTAATAGTAATAGTAATAGTCATAAAAATCCAACTTCTTCCTCATTGAAAGGTAATTAAAATATTTCTCAAATCATAGAAACAATAGAAATACATTCCAAATTCGTAGTTAAGTTTTTATTCTCAAAAATAAACTCGCTATAGTCAGCTAAATCGTCGATTCCAATCAAATTCAAGACAATTTCGGTTGCTAACCAAAAGAAAGTTTTTACTAATAATTTTTGCCAACGTATATTCATAATTCCCTCTTTTAACTGATACTAGGGAAGATATTTTTTTAAACCTTATTTATGTATTAGTGTCAAAATAGGATTATTATGCAGTTGTAAAATAGACATCTACAAAAATCAAAAAATTAATTACAGCATTTTGCAGATAAAACTTTTGTGGGATGGGCATCCCTGCCCGTCTGAATCTGCCTTACAAAGATGAAATATGCTGTATGTCTTGGGTTCTATTTTTATGCAGATGTTGCAATCAGACTTAGCAGTGCTAATTCTATTGCTGCTTAAATCAGAAGGAAGCTGTAAAACCTTGATTTTCCCTGGGGTTAAAAGTCGGGTTTTTATAACTATTTTCTATTACTACACACATTTATCCTAAAAACCCGACTTCTGTGATAGTCGTCGTCGAATTCACTTTTTTTAATTAAAATTATTTAATACTTCTACTAATTTCTTAATATGACTTGGTTGATGAGTTGCCATTAAGGAAATGCGAATCCGACTAGTGGGAACTGTCGGGGGACGAATTGCTGGTGCAAAAATTCCTGATATTTTGAGATAATTGCCGATTTTTAATGCTTCTGCTGCACTTGCTACTTCAAAACAAATAATTGCTGATTCTGATGGTAATATTCTTAAATTTGGTAGATTTTGCTGTATTAAGCTTTTTAGATAATTGACATTTTCCCATAATTGACGACGACGAATAGATTCTTCTTTAACAATCTTAATTGCTGATAAAGCCGCAGCCGTATCACCCGGTGATAATGCAGTACTATAAATCCAAGTGGGAGCGCGATTTCGTAAGAAGTCAATTAAATTTTTACTTCCTGCAATATAACCACCCAAACTACCCAAAGCTTTACTTAAAGTACCAACTTGAATTAGCTCCCTATCGGTACAATCAAAATGTTCCACACAACCAGCACCAGTTTTTCCTAATACTCCAGTACCATGGGCTTCATCGACTAATAACATACAGCCAAATTCCGAGGCAATATCTAATATTTTTTTTAATGGACATAAATCACCATCCATGCTAAACACACTATCAGTAATTATCAAACAACGTCGATAATTTTGGCGAACTTCTTGCAACTTACTTTTTAAAACCGTAACATCGCAATGGGGATACTCAATAACCGCAGCACCACTGAGAATTGCTCCATTTTTCAAACTTGAATGATTGTACTCATCAGATAAAATTAAATCCCGTTTACCAACTACAGCAGTAATTGCACCCAAATTTGCTAAATATCCCGAACTGAAAACCAAAGCATCCTCTGTTTTTTTCAGTGATGCGATCGCCATTTCCAATTCTAAGTGTAATTCCCGATTGCCGCTGAGTAATCTAGAACCAGTACTACCAGTCCCAAAATGTTGAATAGCAGTAGTTGCAGCCTGAATTAAACGTTCATCCCCAGCCAAACCGAGATAATCATTACTGGCAAAATTAATTACCTCGCATCCTTGTAAAATAACAGTAGCGCCAGTAGCACCGTGGATAGATTGTACCGAGCGGTACCAATCAGCGCGGTGAATAGTTGTCAAAGATTGTTCTAGCCAAGCATAAGGATTCATAATAATAAGGTTAAAGGTTAAAGGTTAAAGGTTAAAGGTTTGTAATTCATAATTCATAACTCATAACTCTTAACTCCTAACTCCTAACTCCTAACTCCTAACTGTTAACTGATTCAGTGCTGCTGAGATGTGCGATTGCTTGTTTAATCCAATCTTCGACAAAAGCATCTTTGGGTAATCCAATATCTTCGCCGACGACATGGAGAGCATAGCTGACTTCGTTCGCAGTGTAACCTAAAGCGAGTAAAGTCATTTGCACTTCTTCAAGAATTCCTGGTGCTGGGCCACCTGTAGCCACAAAGAAGCCAGCATTTTTCCGCCAATCGATCAATTTGTTCTTCAATTCTAAACAAATGCGTTCAGCGGTTTTTTTGCCTACACCGGGAGCTTGAATTAATAATTGTACATTAGCAGCGATAATCGACTGGACTAACTCTGGTAATTCCAAAGTGTCGAGCAAAGCAATAGCTAAAGCACTACCAATTCCACTCACACCGATTAAAAAGCGAAACAAATCCCGTTCGGCTGGAGTGCTAAATCCATAAAGTAACGGCACCTCTTCCCGAATTTGATAATGGGTAAAGATTTGCACTTCACCCCCGGATTCCGGTAATTGCTGAGCCAATTTTGCGGGAATTTGTAAATCGTACCCGATACCGTTCACTTCCAAAGTGAGAATATGACGATTAGCGCTATTTTTCTGAATAGCAGCGACGATTCCTTTGAGATAACTAATCATAAGAAACCAAAATATTTTAAACCTTCAATAATTCCACCTGCACATACATTTTTCGCCAGGTAACGGTAGTCAGCAGGATTTTCCTCATGCCATTGAAGTAATTCGGGACGAGCGTTTCCCACAAGGATACCTCGTTCCTCTCCAACTGCAAATAAAGCAATATCATTGCCCGAATCTCCACAAGCTACTGTTCTTTCTGCTACAAAGTTCCACTTTTGGCGGAGAAATTGCATTGCCTGACCTTTATCGCTGTTACTGGGTACAATGTCAAGGTCAATACCACTGCTGTAGATTAATTTGACATCTAAACCACTGGTTTTCAACATAGATTCCAATTGTGGTAAAACCCTTGTTGCTACAGGTTGTTCAATAAAAAAACTCACCTTGAATTCACCTTGTTCTGTATCTGGTTGTGGTTGTAACTCGGAGAAATTAGCAGTTTTAGATAATACCACTTCTCGGTTCCATTTTTGAGAAAGTTTTTCTGACCAGCTAGAATCGGGAGTATCGCTTTTGTCTAAATAGATTTCCGTTCCTACGGATAAGACTAAAGCATCCGGTTCCATCAAATTTCTTTCATTTTTAAGTTCTTGATATAAAACTGGCGATCGCCCTGTAGCATATACAATTTTAGTGCTATGTTCTTGGCGATGTTGGCTTAATAGTTGTGATAATTCTTTAAGTGCGTCATCATCACCGACAAAGGTATTGTCTAAGTCCGTTACGAAGAGAAATCTAGCCACGTTTCTATCGTCCCTTGGTTTACAGCTTTATCATCTGCATAGTTTATGCTGTTTTGGGCATTAGAGGTAATATATTATTTAAGATTTTTGGTTGGGTTAGGGAAAAGGGAATAGGAGATAAGGAAGAAGTCGGGTTTTTAGGATAAATGTCTGTAGTCACAGGTAATTTTTATAAAAACCCGACTTCTGTGCTAGTCGTCGAATTGACGTTTATTTTATTTACTCCCTTCCTGGCAGAAGATTACGGATTAAAAAACCCTTCTAGACGCAGAGAGCGCTGAGGAAAGAGGTAAAAAGAGATGAACCCCACCCTCCATGGGTGAAAGGTAATTTTAGAGCGATTCGGGGGAGCAATTACGGCTTACTGAAAAAGTTATTACCTATTCCCTATTCCCTATTCCCTACTTACATTATTGATTTAATCGCTTCTAAGGCTTCTACGGCGGATTTGTACCGTTCGGAAGCATGATAGCTGACCATTTTATCCAACATTGCTGCTAGTTTATCGCTGACTTGCGCCCATTCGCGCCATTCTGGGCTACCTGTATCGGAGTGCGATCGCAATTCATGGGGATTTAACCCAGTTAATGCCTGTATGGCAATCATCCCTAGGGCATAAATATCGCTGCTGAGACGGGGATGTCCCGCAAATTGTTCTGGTGGTGTATAACCGCGTGTACCAATGGCTACGGTGGCTAGTTCCGTTTGTTCTTTTGATTGTGGTTGGATTAATTTCACTGCACCAAAATCAATCAGTACTAAGCGATTATCTTGATTACATCTAATAATATTTCCCGGTTTAATATCGCGATGAATTACTTGACGTTGGTGAATAAATGCCAAAATTTCTAATAGTTCTATGAGCATATTAATCACATAAGTTTCATCTTTTATATCTTGATGAGGAGGTAATTCTTCGGTTAAAGGATATCCGGGAATGAATTGCTGTACTAAATAAAATTCTTGTTCTTCTTCAAAAAATGCGTATAATTCTGGTATTTGAGAATGTTTTCCTAATAGTTCGAGAATTTCTGCTTCTGAATCAAATAATCTTCTGGCAACTTGTAAAAATCTAGTATCTCTTCTCGCTGGCATTAATTGTTTTACCACACAAGTTGGTGAACCGGGACGTTGGGTATCTTTAGCTAAATAAGTACAGCCAAAACCACCTTGAGCAAGAACTCTAGTAATTTTATAACGATTACTCAGTAAGGAAGAAGAAGCAGTAGAAAAAGCAGGAGTAGAGGCTACAATTTGTTTTCGAGGTGCGTCTTGAATACCAGTAGTTTCATTTAAAAGTGTATTTAATTGTTCTATTGCTTCTCTCTGTTTTTCAACTTCTAAAATAATCACTTTCGTCTGTAATTCTGTTTGATAACTTGTATAACCAATAACTCCAATAGCCGTAAAAACCAAGGCAAGACCAGAAGGTACAACGGGAACCCAAGCAGCTTGTACAATCAATAAGTAACAAATTCCGACCAAAGCAGTTACGGTTACACCGGATACTAACAGTAATAATAAAGGTCGCCGCACGTACCACGCCAAAACACCACCAACTAAAGACCAACTGCCTATCCAGAGGAATTCTAACCATTCGGGAAAATACCAAATTATAGGTCTACCATCTAAGACAGTACTGATAATTTGACTTGTCATCTGTGCGTGAATAAACAGAGGCGGAACTCTCGGCGATTGGTCTTCTGATATACTATAAGGAGTAAGTACACCCCGATCAAGACTCCGAGCGCTAGTACCAATAATTACTAAACGGTCTTGAATTAAATTAGGATTTACTTTATCTGTTAAAACCTGCGTTAAAGTAACAGTATCGGCAATATTATCTGGATTACGGTAATTAATGAGAATGTGAGAACCTTCATTATCAAGGTTTATATATCCACCAGATTTTTTTTTCAAATGAGGAATCGGCACTTGATAAAAGAAAGGATATTATTA
>JAAUSO010000026.1 GCA_012033205.1 Richelia sp. SL_2_1
TGCTACTTACTACCTCGGCAACCAATTTAATCGTATTACCAATACAAATAATCGGCTCTTTTTGCCAAAGAGGTTCCTGGTTAAGTTTGATTTTATCTAAAACAATTACATCTGGACGTAATGCTGTGGCTTCTGCTGCTGGTGGTTTAATCAAACAACTTTTGGGAATCAACCAGTTACAATTAGAACGAAGAATTTCAGCATAAATTCTACCAGCAATATTTCCTGAAACCTCTTCATGTGGTCCAGTTGGTTCCATATCACGTAATTCTCCGTCAATAAGTTCGTAACGGGGATTATCCCCATACTCAGCGATAAATTTCTCGAAAGTGAGAAGTTTGGGTGGGGTGTAGGTCATAGTTCACATTGTGGCAGGAAATGGTTCTATTTTAGCGAAGTGATATTAACTATAATTTTTTTCGCTCATCACTATGTAATCTAACAATACAAAGACTACATAACTAATTTCAAATATTTTCCCAAAAGCTGCGTAAAACCTCCCCACCTTATTCGTAGAAGGGTTTAAAGAGATTGGGGAGGAATTGCCATGCATCGATAAAAATCCATATATACCCGATTAAAGCTCGCTACCTCGGATATTTTACCGCGTGGTGTTGCGTTGCTCCCGTCGAAGGTACAAATTTCCCAAAGCTCAAACAACTATTTACCTTACAGTATTTTATGTATCTATGATGACAACAAATGACCAAACCTTCGAGGTGCAGCAGGAGATTTCGATGGATGATGTTTTAGATTTGCAACTGCGTCAGCTAGTCTCTGAAGCACAGCAGTATCCAGCTAAAAGTGTAGAACGTCGAAAAGTATGGTTCTTTCGTACTTAACGTGCTAAATTAGTATTATAATGCCAAGAAAGTAAAGCTCTAATTTCAAAATTGCGAAAGTTTCTAAAGCCAAATCCATTTCGTTTTATTAACTTCAATTTATTATTAATTCCTTCTACTACCCCGTTAGTGGTTTTTCTTTCAAAATATCCTGCTACTTCTCCAAACCAGCGTTTAATCGTCTTAACACTTTTCTGATAATAAGGTACAGCTTTTTCTAACCAATCAAGTAACCCTAAGATTCCTGTTCCTGAATCTTCGCTTGTATTAAATAAATTACGGAATTCTTCTTTCAATGAATGCATAATTGCGATTATTGGAGATGCTTCTCTGATTGTATCTAATTTTATTTTTTGTTGCTCTGTCAGTTTATCTTCTGCTTTTAAAATTGTAAATTTATTACCTTTTAAACTATCAAAAACTTTTTCCCTATCCTCAACTTTCAACTCTAATGCTGTTTTCTTTTCTGCTATTCTAGCTTGGTTTAATTCTTCATGTATTATTTTGGTAACATGGAATCTATCCACCGTAACGACAGCATTGGGGCAAATCTTGTTAACTAAACTTTTATAATTTCCGGTCATATCAATACTAACTTCTTCTATTCGTTCTAGAACTTCTTCTCCCCACTTTCTCATCACATTTTCTATTTCCAATTGTTTTCTTTCCTTTACTAACCCTATTAATTTTCCTGAATCTATATCTACAAGTACAACAATGAATTTTCCTTGCCCTTTTGCTAAACTTATTTCATCAATTCCTAACCTTTTCAAATTGTTTAGATTTATTGGTAATACATTTTTAGCTACATCTTCAAGCATTGAATTAACTTCTTCATCGGTTAATCCATTATTTTCTGCCACATTACTTACATTACTACTAATAAGTTGTTTAACAATATGTTCTGCATATCGATGCGTAAAACTCTTTTTCGTTCCAATAAAATTAAGTTGCTCGCTAAAAGTTTTTCGACATTTTTTACACTTAAATCTTCGTCTATTTAAATTTAGTATTACTTCTTTATCCCCCATCGGTAAATCTTTTACTAAATAATTTTGATTCTGATGTAGATGTCTTGACTTTGTACTGCAATGCGGACATACTGCACTTTTTTCCTTTTTCCCTACTGATAAAATTAATACCGAACCCTCTTGTATACTTGATTCCACCACTACGTCTGTCAAGTTTAAGAGTTGAGTAAGGACTCTTTTCATAATTTACTTTACTAAAATATAAATATGTCTGCTAATATTTTAGCACGCTAAATACGCAAGAACCAAAAATCAAGAAATAACTGATATTAAAAATCAAAATAAAGGTGAAATTGATATTATTGTACAAGTTCAAGCAGACACGGAAAGAAGTGTTTCTTTACCTCCAGGATTAAAATTAGTTGTCACTGATGAAAATGGTCAAGAAGTAGATGCTGCTGTTTCCCGACTGAATGATAATTGGATGGATATTGAATTAAGCGCAGAATTAAATGAGGAATTTAGTGTTGACATAATTTTAGGTGAATCGAAAGTTACTGAGGATTTTGTTGTATGATAATTATAAATTTAAAATAAACAATATAGAGAGGCGATATTCTTGCGTCTCTCTTACACAATATCGGGAATATATAAATTATCCGAAGTTAGATTGCATCACCTATGAAAAAACTGGTTATTTTAAAATTTGATGGCAATTTTGAATTGGGCTTTCAAGTTAGTTTAGAAATCGCAAATGAAGGACAACGCGCTTATCGAACTAGGATAGCAACGTTACCGGAAAATATTAAGATTCCCCAATTATTAAATAAGTGGCACGAGATATATTGCAGTCGATATAGTCAATTTAGGGTTAAATCTGGTGGTAGTCGTCGCGTCAATTTGGAATCTTTAAATCAAGAATGTACGCGGGAATCTATAAATTTACTTAGTCACTTCAATAATTGGTTAAGTACATTATCTTTTAGTCTAGTTGTCAACTATCTTAAAGACTTAAATTTTCAAGATGAAATCAGAATTATAATTACGACTTCTTGTCACGAATTACGTCAGCTACCTTGGCATTTATGGGATGTTTTAGCTAGTTTCCCATTGGTAGAGGTGCCTTTAAGTTCGCCAAATGCAGAACGGGGAGAGCGGGTTTATCGAGAGAAAATTCGGATTTTGATTATTTTGGGGGATAGCTCAAATATTGATGTTGAAGCTGATAAAAAGCTGTTACATAATTTCTGTGGTGATGATGCGGAAATTGTTTTATTAAAACAACCATCACGAGAAGAATTAAATAATTGCCTGCAAGATGATTTAGGTTGGGATATATTGTTTTTCTCCGGACATTCTCAAACTCAAGAAATGCAGGGAAGGATTTATCTAAATCATCACGAGAGTTTGACGATGGGGGAATTGCGGGATGCTTTACAAGTGGCAATTCAAAAACGTTTGCAAATTGCATTTTTTAATTCCTGTGATGGTTTGGGGATTGCTTATGAGTTGGAACAGTTGCATATTCCCCAGGTAATTGTGATGCGGAAACCTGTACCGGATATAGTCGCGCAGGAGTTTTTGAAGTATTTTTTGCAGGAGTTTACTGGTGGCAAATCGCTGTATATTTCTGTGAGAAATGCGCGGTTAGAATTACAAAAACTTGAGTCGGAATTTCCCTGTGCTAGTTGGCTTCCGGTAATTGTCCAAAATCAAACGGAAACACCTCCAACTTGGCAAAGTTTGGGGATAATTTCTTTTTGTCCCTATCAAGGTTTGAGTGCGTTTAAAGAAGAAAATGCCGAGTATTTTTTGGTAGGGATAAAGCAACGGCGAGTTTAGTTGCTGCTGTTAATACTAAATCTTTGGTGGCTGTAGTTGGTGCTTCGGGTAGTGGGAAATCTTCGCTGGTGTTTGCTGGGTTAATTCCGCAATTGCGAGGGGATAATAATTGGTTAATTTTATCATTTCGTCCCGGTAAAAATCCCTTTGCTGCTTTGGCTGTAGCGTTGGTTTCGGCGTTTAATTTACCAGAAAATGAGCGACGTTTGGCTGAGTTGGAATTGGATGTGAATTTGCAGCGCGATCACACTACTTTGGAACAGTTTATTACCAACCTCACACACCAATACGGAGACGCGATATATCGCGTCTCTACATTTTCAAAATCACCACGGATTCTGTTAATTATTGACCAATTTGAAGAAATTTATACTCTGTGTACGGATGCAGAGGAACGCAAAATTTTCTTGGATGGTTTGCTACAAGCGGTTAATAATGCACCGTTTTTTACCTTATTGCTAACCTTACGGGTGGATTTTTTATCTAGGGCATTGGATGATTATGAGCCTTTTGGGCGGGACTTACAACAGTATCAACTAGAACCAGTGGTGCGGATGAATCGGGAGGAGTTGGAAGCAGCAATATGCGGGAATATTGACCCATCAAGCCTATGAAAAAATTGGCGGGGTAGAGCAAGCGCTGGCGAACTATGCAGATATGGTTTATGCAGACTTGAGGGAGGGGGAACGGGAAACAGCGCAACGGGTGTTTATTCAGTTGGTGCAACCGGGGGAAGGTACGGAAGATACCCGCAGATTGGCGACAAGTGAGGAAGTGGGGGGAGAGAATTGGGATTTGGTGACGCGCTTGGCTGATAAGCGGTTTGGTGGTGACGAACCGGGATGAGTTGAGTCATGAGGAAACGGTGGAAGTCGTCCATGAGGCTTTGATTCGCCATTGGGGACGGTTGCGGGGATGGATGCAGGAGAACCGCAAGTTTCGCATTTGGCAACAAGGGTTGATAGTTGCGTTGCAGCAATGGGTGGATAGTGGTAAGGATGAGGGTGCTTTGTTGCGGGGTGCGACTTTGGCTATCGCGGAGGATTGGTTGCAGCAACGGGGTAGGGAGGTGAGTAAACCACAGCGATGGTTTATTGAGAACAGTGTGGAGTTGCGGGAGCGGGAGAGGAAGCAGAAGGAGAGATTACGGAGGAGTGTTGTTGGTGGGTTGGTTTGTGCTTTATTCTTGTCTTCGAGCTTGGCTGGATTGGCTGTAGTCAATGAAATTCGCAAAACTGATGCGGAAATTGGTAGATTAAATGACAATGCAGAAAAATATTTTGAAATTAATGACCAGGAAGCAGCATTAGCGGAAGCTATTAAAGGTGGAAAAATTCTCAGGGGAAGCATTTGGAAACCTTGGATAGGTGGGGAAACCCAGATGTCAGCTACATCTACATTGCGTGAGGTGGTATACGGGTTTCAAATAAAAACTTTCAAAGGACATACAGGAGAAGTTAATAGCGTCAGTTTTAGCCCGGATGGCAAAACCCTTGCTTCTGCATCACAGGACAAAACGGTGAAACTTTGGGATATTAATAGCGGCAAGGAAATAAAAACTTTCAAAGGGCATACAAACTCTGTTAATAGCGTCAGCTATAGCCCCGATGGCAAAACCCTTGCTTCCGCATCAAGGGACAAAACAGTGAAACTTTGGGATATTATTACCAGTGGTAAAGAAATTAACACCCTTAAAGGACGTACAGATGTTAATAGCGTCAGTTTTAGCCTGGATGGCAAAACCCTTGCTTCCGCATCACACGACACAACTGTGAAACTGTGGGATGTCAAAAGTGGTAAGGAAATTAGAACCTTGAAAGAGCATACAGGTTATGTTAAAAACATCAGTTTTAGCCCGGATGATAAAGCCCTTGCTTCCGCATCATTTGACAAAACGGTGAAACTGTGGGAATTCAAAAGTGGTAAGGAAATAAAAACCCTTATAGGACATACAGACTTTGTTAATAGCATCAGCTTTAGCCCAGATGGCAAAATCCTTACTTCCGCTTCTTGGGATAGAACGGTAAAACTATGGGATATCAATAGTGGTAGGGAAATAAAAACCCTTAAAGGACATACAGAGAGTGTTAGTAGTGTCAGCTTTAGCCCAGATGGCAAAATCCTTGCTTCTGCATCACGGAACGGTACGATAATTTTGTGGAATCTCGATTTAGATGACTTGCTAGTACGAGGATGCGGTTTAATACGAGGCTACCTGCAAAATAACCCCGATGTCAGCGCAGAAGATAAACATTTGTGTGACAACATTAAGCGTTGAGGGTAAACAAAGATGTTAATTCAATTAAAATAAAAACAAGCTTGATTTAATAAACAAATACGCTTAAAAATTGAAAATAAAATTCATGTATATTTATAGCAAATGGTTTTTAGATAAATGCACATCATCAGTTTTAAGGCTTTAAGAGAATATGCAGAAATTCATGCAGATAGCCGGGAAGCACTCATATATTGGTATAAAACTGCTAGCAAAGCTAAGTGGTCAAATTTAGTTGAAGTACAAGAAACTTTTCCGAAAGCTGAGGCAATTGGAAATTTCACTATCTTTAATAAGTAGTAGCGCAAAAATATTTACATTCATTATGAGTAAAGCGAGGCAGTTCAAAACCTTGCGATTGCTTCATTTCGCTTCGCTACATTCGCAATGACATTGTGTAATTAATTCTGCTTGGTTACTTATTAAGGGGAATAAGTACCGATTGATTGTTAGCATGGATTATGCAGAAGAAATGATTTATATTAAATATATCCTAACTCACGCAGAATATGATAAGGAGTATTGGAAAAATGACCCTTACTTTTAGTATAGAAAAATATAAAGAGTTATTAGTAACTCATACTCCAAAACTGATAAAGACAACATCAAGCGTTGAGATTATTCACTTCCTCCACCATCTGTAAAATACGAGTATACAAAGCATCGGCAACTCTGAACCCAGCTATTGCAATCAAATCATCCATCACGGGTTTGACAGCGACAATAAATCCTTTTTGTTTTGCTTCAACCAAAACTCCTAACAACCCAGTAATTCGTAATCCTAACTTATCAGCTTCTGCCCTTCCTCGGCGTTCGTCAATAAGTAGTAATTCTGCATCAATTTCAATCGCTAAAGCAATTGCTTCACATTCTCCTTCGTCCAATTGTTGCTCTAACAGAACTGCAATTAGAGAACGATTTTTTACCTGCCTTACCTCAATCCAATTAAATGTCCGTACTTCTATAGAACCAGGAACAGGTGTAGATGTAGCAGTAAGTTCCCGATAAACAGCTTCTGGAATCAGGATTTTAGTATATAACTGTCGGAGCAAATCTAATTGACCAACAGCAGCAAGACTAGTAATTGGAGAAGTATCGCTAATAACAATCACAATCGACCCAACTCACGCAAATTTTTCAAATCGAGTTCAAAATCTTCTATTTCATAAGAATACAGAGGAATTTTGCGTTCTTGAAGCAATTGCTGGAACTGTATTTTATCCATTTCTGCCAATTTGCTAGCATACCCAAGGGGAAGTTTTCCCGAACCAAACAGCAATAGAGCAACTTCCTGTTTAAATTCCAATTCTGTCATTCCACTAGCACGCAAAGTCTCATCTGATATAACGACGCTCATTTTTCCCTCTTGCTAAAAATTTCAATGGATTAAATAACGTGAGCATTGCATTACGGTTTTTCTTATAGTCTACAATCATAATACTTATGAAACTCGAACTTTATCAATACGCGATCGCGCTTGTGTTGCCTTGTTTTGGAGAATTGGTATTACAGGAGCGATTGTTGGGTTTGTGGGAGAGATGGGATTTTCTAAACGGGTAGATTTGCTTAATGTTAGATCGGGCGATGTCTACGACGGGCTACGCCGGGAGCCGCAACTAAATAATCTTGAAACGGTGCATTGCGCTAACACGACTACCCAACCCCAAAAAATTTTACCAACTGCGTAATTACATTGAAAGAAATTCGTATTCTCTTGTGAAAGGGTTCATAAGTAGATGTCGTCGCGAAATAAATAGATAAAGTATTTGCGATTGCTCTACCTTTTGGAAAAAAAAGGATTTCTAAAATGCAAAGTAATTATACACCTGCGAGTTTATTGAAGCGATATTTTGCCCACTTATTTGACATCATAATTCTATCTATAATTACTATTGTCATAGGAACGATTTCCGTTGTAATTTATAGTTTATTTCTCGAAACGGACGAGATTCCTATTCCTGATAAAATTCTTGAATATCTCGCATATGGGTTGTTATTTGTAATTTCTTGGCTTTACTATACGCTGATGGAAATTTCCCCCAGACAGGCAACTATTGGCAAACAAGCAATGGGAATTTTTGTTACAGACTTAAATGGCGATCGACTCTCGTTTAAAAGAGCAAGTTTGAGAAATTGTTGCAAATTTATCCTAATTTTTATTTGAAACATTAGCTCGGTCACAATGTTTTTCACGACACAAAAACAATCTCTCCATGACATAATGTCTAAGACTTTAGTGGTACAAAAAATAAAAAATTAGTCAGTCCTAATTTTTTTAAGGAGGATTGACTACGAGTTATTTATTTGTAGTAATTTCGTTACCAATTGCTAATTATATTAATACTACTGATACCAGCAGATTTGAATCAGGCGATAATCAAATCATGCTGTTTTTTTTTGTTCAGCCGTCACGCATTCTCAAAAAGTACCATATTATTCTTCGGTAATATTAAAATAAATCTTTTATGAACTGCGTAATTGCACGTAAATAAATTCGTATCTACTTATGAAGGGGTTCAAACAGTAGAAAACTCACTTCAAAAATAATACTTCAACATTATTAATAGGAAATACATAGTCATGAAAGCATGGAATTGGATACTTACAAGTTTAGTGTTAGTCACTTCAGTCAGCCTTCCCAAAGCAGAAGCTAAAAACGTGCTTGAAACCGAAACAAATCAAGCCGAATCTACATTTTCAGTATCAGTAAATGGCAACCAACTAACAACAGAACAACCGATACTAATTGCACTCAATGATATCTACTGGGGACCAGATCAGGATTTTCAAATTCGGATGCCAGGTTCTATACAAGAGAATGAACAAAGGCTATTAATGTCATGGAGTGACACAACTCAAACTGCATACATGATTGTCCACACAGATTTGCCAGTAGAAACACCTTATTTATCTGCTGAACAAATTCGTGAAATATTGCAAACTTCTATGCGAGGACAAATGACTACTACAGGTCAAATCATCAGAAGCACTAATTTGGAAATTGATGGATACCCCGGTTTAGAGCTACTTGTACAACATTCAGACGGTAAAACAGGTCAATACCAAGGATTTATAGTTAAAGGAAGGATGTATGTTATTGGAGCTATAACTGAAGGAGAATTAACCACAGAAGCAGTCAATTTCTTTGATTCTTTCGGAGTTTATCCAGAACGTGTGCGCTGAAAATCCTGCCGTTGCTAGCAAGTTTTTCAATATATTCAAAATTTGCTAGAAGCGAAAGCAATTATTTGTACAATCTTTTTTCTTTAACTTTGTAATGCGGGTATCTTACCCGTATTTTTTGACGTACAAGCAGGAAACGGCTACATTCATTTGATTGCTGGGATTGTGGCAGTTGCGGTTGGAGAGATGATTCGGTATAGTTTAATGCTAACTAGGTGGCATAACCGCACTTTTACGGACGGACACAACTACCTACAGTTAAAAATATTAAAACTAATTAACATTTTGTTAGGATAGGTTTATTGAGAGAACTGACGATAAGCCTCTTAATGTAAAAAAGCAAAGGTAAATGCCATGAACAACATAATTCGTATTGGCAACCAATTTGAAAAAGTTGCATTTAATGGTGTTTCGAGAAGCATTAGATGGAAATTACGCTACCTTATTTACACTTGCTAGCGGAACGATTCAACCCCTTGCATTTGATGATATTTCTATTTTAGTAGAGCGGATTATTAATAAGTAATATGCGGTAGGAAGTTCAGTGCAATTGAAAGAGCAAATGAAAACACCGCAATAAAATCCCTACCGAATAATGGTAAGACTTACCATAGAACCAACCTTCAACCGTTTTTGGTTATAACCAGTTAACGCTGATAATGTTGCCGTGCAAGCTTTCATATAACCATGAGGATTTCGTTCGCCATTGTAAGGAATCTCAACTCCTGGGTGAATAATTGGTATCCAAAATAAGCACCATTCTTGAGGTGCCATAGGTTCTAAGATTCCTAATAATATATGTTGATTGTCAGGTTTATTTTGAGTTTGTAGCAATACAAATTTTGCTAACCAACGAGGAATTTTCTTCGTTTTGGTTTGTGGCTCTTTTAGCAATTGCATATTACTTACTTATGAAAGGTTTTTCTCATGCCGAGCTTAGTGCCATTAATCTTGAATTAAAGGCGAGAGTTTACAAAAATGAATTTACTTTCAATTTAAAAAGGAATTTCTTGCTCTTGATAGTTCGGATGAGATACTTTCAAATCACAAATAAAAGCAGTTAGAGCATGAATTCCTGTATATAACGTTCCACTATTTGCTCTGTATCCTTTACTACTCCAACCATTCCAACCAAGATTTTCTCCAATCTCGCCAAACTCAGCAATTACCGAATTAGATTTTGACTTCTGCTGCAATTCTTCCTGCTGTTTCCTACTGTGTGTTTGAAGTTGAGTTAATTCCTGCTCTCTTTGTGAAAGCACGTTATTTAAGCGCTCAACTTCTAAGGTTAATGGCTCGATGGTTTTCTCCAACTCCTTGTTAACCACCTTCGCAGCTTGTTTGTTAAACGTATTTCCCCAGCTATCTTTATTAGAATCTTCAAGAGCTTTTTCTAAATCTTTTACTCGTTGCTGGAGTTGTTGATTTCTATCGATTAAACCTCTCACAGAGTGCAATTCGTTTTCCTTCGCTATTAATTGCTCGATTAGTTCATGTTTCGCTTGTTCCATCTGAGTCGCGTGTTTTTGAGCAGCAATGATTTCCTCTTTTGCTGCTTTTAACGCTGCATCGCGGATTTCTACAAACTGTCCCAATTCTTCTTCTGCTTTTTCTTTCTCTCGTTGTGTTAAAGCTTCAGCTATTTTTTGTTCGACTTGGGCTGGTGTAAACATTTCCTTGGGAGAAGCTGGTTTTATAACTGGATGAAGAGCTTCTGGCTGAATTTGATGTGGTTTGAACAGATGTTTTACTTCCATACCTTGAGAAACTGTGTGGTCAAGCAACACCCAGAAATCATTGTTCCACTCGGACATAATAATACCAGCGTAACCAGTCCAACCCCTATCATCACTTTTTACTACGATTCTCATTCCGGGACTGAGTTCAAGAGGAGGTGTAGGTTGTTCGTTTAAAGAAGAATTTTCTTTTGTACTTCTTACTCCCTGCTCCCTTACCTTCTTGACTTGTGCGGCTGTTTTTAAAGGCGATAAGCCCTTGGGGCATGCGCTTCGCGATCGCACAAGTTCCTTTACTAAATCATTGCTAACTTTGGTTAGTTGACGTAACGCTGATACGCTCCATTTCTGAACATTAGCGCGTACTAGACGCTGTAAACGTTTCGGCAGCTTTGAAAACCAATTATAAATTTCTATTGCGCTATACGCTATGTAGCGGGATGCTCCGAAATCATCGGATGCTAGCCAATTATCGAATACTTTTTTACCTTTTGGGCTATGAGCAATGCAGTCTTGATAAATTGAGTTCAACGCTCGTCCGTTTTCTAGTAAACCGTCGAAGGTTTTGCGGACGAAACCAATAAAATGGTTGAGTGTGGTTTTAGCTTTGCGTTGTAGCTCGTGATTCTCAAACCGGGAATAATCAAAGTTTGTGGTAAATACAAATGGGGGGTAGACGTTTTGGGTGTTGTCGCCTGAAGCTATCTTGTGCATAATAAAAATATCCCTTTGATTTGATTGGGAAACCAAACCCTCCGAGCTTGATTGGTAGTCTTCGCGGGGGGTTTTGGCTTTTTAAATTATTTCTGTCTCATCAAGCGCCGCAATATTAAAAATTTGTGGTGCTTGTTTTTAGTATTATAATCTCATTCTAACAAATAAAGCTAATTATTAGTAACTAATTTATAACTATTCGCTACTCTATGGTAGCAAATGGCTCAATTAGTGAAAGTTGACTGTACTATGGGAGGGAAAACGAGACTTGATATAAAACGCTGTGAGTAAAAGGGTTTTTGTAACTTTGCCTGATTCAGTATTTGAAGAACTAGAGCAGTGGGCTGATTCTCAAGGAAGACCAACTGCTAACCTTGCTGCTTTCTTGATAGAGACTTCTATAAGACAAGCCAAAGAAAGTGGTGAAATAAATCCAAAAAAAACAAGGGAAAGTAAATGATGCAGGAACTAGTTTAGTAGTCTAAATGGGGGTTTTGGCTTTTAATTTATTTCTATTTTTCCATATATAACACATATCGATGTCATAGCTACTCAAAAAAGAGTTAATTGATGTAAAGTTGTATTTGTTTGATAGGAGGAAGTATGATTTAGGGTATGAGCAAACGTATCCAAGTTACACTTCCCGACAGGCTTGCAGAGGATTTAGAAAAGTGGGCGACCTACGATGGACGACCATTATCAAATCTTGCTGCTTATCTTTTAGAACGTGCCGTAGCAGAAGCAAAAAAAGAAGATGCTGAATGGACTAAAGTAAATCAAGGAGGAAAGTAAGTAATGCCTCAAACAAATAGTAATATGTTTCTTAAATTCAGTGCAATTCATTTGCGTCACAATAGCAATGCTTGTAACGCAATATATACTTTTTGTAAAATGAGGAATTATAATTCAGTAGAAGCATTGCAACGCAAGACATAGAAGAATATGAAGCTTGATACACAAATAAACTTTCGCACTAGTAGCGAAATTAAAGAAGAAATAAAAAATATAGCCAAGAGTCGAGGTTTGAAGCCATCGCAGTTGCTCAACGAAATAGTAGCTGATTTCGTTAAACGCCAAGAGAGTCAAAAATCGGAAAAGCCAGAACTTGATAAAGTTTATGAGTTGCTTTCTCTGCAAGGACAACGATTGGAGCTATTGGAGAAGCATCAACAAGAAATGGCAAAAAAATCAGCAGCCTGAGAGAAGAGAATCAATCTCTCAGGCAACAACGCGATCGCATCTTGCAAATTGTAAAAGAAAGCCCGCCTGCATCAAATGATGAGGCGGGTTAAATGTTATTAATACGTCTGTAACGCATTGCGAGTCATTGTATTGCGTTGTATTTTAATTCATAACCAAACATTAAACTATAAGGATATGCCTAAAAGAACCTTTATATCGGTTGAAACAACACAGGAAATAAAAGAAGCTTTGAAGCGTAAAGCTAGCATGGAAGGAAAAACTGTTACCGATGTTATTTCAAACATGGTTAACGAATATCTAAATACACCGGCTTCGGAAGCTCATGCGACTAATGTAATTAGTTTGGAACAAAAAGTTCAGGAAATGCAGCAAACTCTTGAGAAGCACTCCCAAATCCTTAATCAGTACCAGCAATGCTTGGGGGAATTATCAGCCTGAGAGAGGAAAACGAAGCTCTCAGGCGGACTTATCAAAAATTATTAAACCCACATTCCGCACTTCAGTAAGTAGTATACAAAAACTACATTTACGACTAATTAAAAACTATAGTTTTTAAAAATCAAGTAGCCACCAATAAATAAATTATACACACCAAAAATCCAGCTTTTTTATTATGTTTAAAAAGCTAGTAAGACAATTTAATTTGAATTTTTCAATCAGTTATGCAAACACAAGACTATTTAATAGGAAATTATAGATTCGGCAGCTAACATAATAAATAGTATTTTTGACAAGAATTAGGTAGGAATTGCAGTATCCTACAATGTTCATCCGTTAAGTTAAGAATCCTATCAACTTCTTATGTGATTAGAATATGAATCCCTTGAAAGCATTGAAATATCCACCTTGATGTGGGAGATTCTGTGGGTTTCTTTAGTTGATTTTTAATAGTGGATTTTCGTGTTTTTAATGCGATTCGTAATTGTCTTTGTCTCAGATTATAAACTAAATGTTCTATCGGTTTATCTTGAAAAAAATCAGGGAATAAATATAATGGTCTTGATACAAAACCTAGTCCATTGAGAATGATTGCTTTGATTACTTCTCCTGTATTTACTTTTTCTCTGCTATCTACTAAGAATATCTCATTAATTTTTTCTACTATTCCTATTTCATCTATTATTCCTGATATGATTCCTAAGTGATCCAAGTTTTTACTCTCAAAATCTTTTTTCTGGTTATTCATATTTTTGGGTATTTTTAATTAATTCAGACTCATTCTCTCATTTTTGCTTCTGAATTTATTGTCTATACCTTATTCATTTCAATTTGTGGGCAGTTTTTATATTACTGCCTATATTTATTACTAACGTAACTGTGTTTATACTTGAGGTGCTTCTGTTACTTATTACACTCATGCCTGTGCTACACAATGAAGTGCGGAATGTGGAATTCAAGTGTGTTCTTCAAGACGACTAGCAAATACCCAGATACCAGATAACGTTCTTTCAGTAACCCATTTATAATGATTTCTACTACCGAAAGGTCTACGAACTCTTCTCTGAATAAATTTCAGCTGTGCTAATGGAAGATGTCCAATTGGCTCGTGAGATGAGAACCCCAGATCTTTGTAGTCAAACCAAAGTCTTTCCTTAATAAATAGGGGCATAACATGATCCCAAATTTTAGTTTCTTTCCTCCATCCTACTCTTTCACCAAACTTATTTACTATTGAGTCGCTCGGATACTTGTCTAACTTTCCACCGCACTCTAAAAAAACTCGTTTTTGGGCACTGAAGCCATACCTATTTTGACTATATTTCATCCATAATTGATCAATAGTAAGCAAATCAGTTAGAGGAAAGTTTTGTAGGTTGTCAAACCACTTATCTCCAAGAATTTGATTCATAATAGTACAAGTTTCTTGATCTGCTAACTGCCATCGTTTAGCTTTAAGGAGAGATTGTAAAGCTTTGTAGTCAATACCTTGCGTAGAACTGAGATCATCCTCATTTTGATTAGAATACTCTATCTCTGGATTTACTTTTTGTTTGGGCGATCGCACCAATCTAATTTCGTATCCTTCCCTCACAGGTAAAAACTGCGGAGACATCCTAAACTGTGAAGGCATTTTAAGGGCTACTTGTTCCAGCTTCTCTTTGACATACCTATGTAGTTCTTCCACTGTAATATAGTTGCCTCCATCTTGATTGGCATCTCCAGTTTGAATGCCCTCAATTAGGTAGTGAGTGTAAATGGATAAGTCATAACCCTCAACATGAAACGAATCTTCCAAAGCATTAGAAGAAGTTAAGATGGCTCGCCCTTGGCCGCCTAACTCCTTTTGAATATCAACTTTCCTTCCTGCTGATTTGACGGTTATGCCATCGGCAATTGCCCCGCTGTGGCAGGCATCAAGAATTAATACCTGACGCTTGCAACGACTGTCGCCCATGTTGTCTTGCAGAACACGTGAAGCAACTGCCGTTGATTTAACTAACTCACCTCGATTTTTGCGGGTTTGCGGTGTCACCAAATAGAATTTACCCTTTTCATCAAGAATGCCATGCCCTGAAAAATAGAACAGCACGAGGTCTTCCTGTTTGCGATTAGCAAATAGGGTTTCGATCGCCTCCTCCATTTCCTGACGTATAGGATTTGGCAGAACTTTTACACTGTCAAAACCACCCAGATATGGATTCTGCAAAACTGCCTCCATTGCCTTGACATCTTTGATCGCACTGGGCAATACAGGCAAATCCTCTGTTTTAGACTCACTCACTCCAATCAACAGTGCAAACTTTCCCATGAAAAGCCTCAGCCTTCTCCCAGTTGCTTAATGATCTGATCACGAAAAGCGTAGAGTTTTTCTGAATTCTCTGCCGTAATAGTCAGCTCATAACCGTCTGGGTTGGTGACTTTGATCGACAGCTTACGATTACTTAGCTCGTTTTCCTTGGGCCTCAGCCATCGCTTCTCTACCCAATCAATAATCTCAATTAGTGCCTTAAGAGTTGAGATCACCGTTACAGTTGCCAGCAGAAACGCTCCAAAATCTTTAGGAGTCAAACCTGGCACTTCAACGCGCTGATTCCGTGGGGCTAATTTAGCTTCTTCCACCCCATCAAATTTTCGGAGTTGCGGCAGCAGGTTCTGAGTATATTCCTGTAATTCCTCGTCCTCTAGTTCAGCATCTTGTAGGGTGATCGTCATCTTTAAGTCAGTCATAGTCATAACTTAGGTGTTTAGAACTTTTTCAGTACTTGTCGTCAGCATGGCGGTACTGCTATCAGTCCGCTTGATTCTCAGCTATAGCTTCAGTTATAACCTTTTTCTCCTGTATTCCTGTAATTCTTCAGAACGCTGAATCATTAGACTTGCGGGAGAGCCCATACGACTGACGGGCTAAGCCAAAGGCTCCGAGATAGCTAACTTCCTCAAATGGCAGGACGAAATTAGACTGCAAAAAATCTAGCGGAAGCTTTTAAAAGGTGTCGTTACCGATCACCTAAGCCAGCTAACTATTTATTAACCCGAAAGCTTCCGTATATTACACCAAGCAATCTAGTCAAATCAAGCATTATAAATAATTTATTCGTAATATCAAAAACTTTTCCGGATATCGTCAATATCCACCTATTATACCGAATTTTTCTAAATAACTACCTAAATCTGGGTGGATAGCCAGATAAATTATGACTATCATTTTCGGGGAATAGACGGAATTATTCGATCTATTTATCCAATTTTGTACGTAAGTAAAAGCTTTGGCTGTATATTCCTAGCGGATATCCAGAAATTTTCCGCATAACATCTAACCAACATTCCGCACTTCAGTAAG
This sequence comes from Richelia sp. SL_2_1, assembly GCA_012033205.1. Lineage (GTDB taxonomy): Bacteria > Cyanobacteriota > Cyanobacteriia > Cyanobacteriales > Nostocaceae > Rivularia. Next base: position 16,548 of record JAAUSO010000026.1, read on the forward strand.
TAGTATACAAAACTACATTTACGACTAATTAAAAACTATAGCAATCCTAAATGATTTATGAGAAAACACCATACTCGTAAATTTTTGGGAAGTCAAAAATTTGACTAGAAATTGATAGCTCAAATAAAGCCTTAACCACAGAGAAAGAATGACAAAAAAAGTAAAATTCTCGAATCAACCTTTTGGCTTGCAGCCAAATATCTTCTACGGGGTTCTGTTGTGGAGCATTCGGAGCAAATCTATAGGCAGTTATCAACCATTCTTCTTGATTTAAACCATTATTTAAAGATTCTAAGTAATCTTTGATTGCTTGCGAACAATGATAGCTAGCACCATCCCAAATTATTAAAAGCTTAGAGCCTTGGCGTTGCGATCGCACTTCTACAAAATGTAATAGCTATCAGTATATAAACCGCAGACAATCAGAGAAACACTTTAAAAGTCCTTAAATTCTTCATCAAGTTCTGCGGACAAATTAGATTCAGTCGATTCGACCGAATCTACAGGTTCGCCAAAATCCACATTCTCTGTATCGTATAAGTCATCAAGAAATTCAGGTTCTTTTATAGAAATTGTAACAGTACCTTCTTCAATATCACTAGAAACTATTTCGTACTCTCCACTACCTAAGATATCCAGTACCATTTCGATTTCTTGTTCGTGTTCTAAGTGAACACCTAAACTCTCACCATCAGTTTCAGCTATAAATTGAGGCACTTGGCTCAAATGTCTTTGGTCAGCTTCTTCAACAGGAATAACAATCCTCTCTCCTTCATCATGAGTAGAGTAATATCTATTGTATTTGACGTAAACTTTTCCATCAAAATCTGGTTTTAGTGTTTGAATGGCCAAATCTACAAATGATTCAAAATCAAGGTATTCGTTATTGTATGTAGCAGATAATAATTGCTCTACATAATCAACATAAGAATAATTTTCTGTTAACAAATCAATAAAAGCATCTTCCTCTATTTTTTTGTATAGGTAGCGTATAATTAAATTCAACTGCCTATTACCTGTGTCCATCTTTCCTAATGCTTGCACCGCAGTAGAACGAATATCTGAATCTTCGTCATTTAAAATATCAATTAATGCATTTACAGCAGTTTCATTACCGATTTTTCCTAACGCTTCTGCAACAGTTCGACGAACACCTGAATCTTCGTCATTTAAAATATCAATTAAGGCATTAACAACAGCTTTATTACTGATTTTTCCTAATGCTTCTACTGCACTTCTACGCACATCAGAATCTTCATGTTGTAAAGCGTTGATGAATTCTTGTATTGATGTATCAACCTTAGATAATTCCTCAGAAGACTGTTCTAACTCTTCAGCTAACTCTGCATACTTCCCACCCAAACGCCTCAAAACCTTAGCTGTAACTTGAGCAAAAGGACGAACTAAAACCCCACTAGAATTATCAAGCAACTCTGGATTAACCAACATCGCCGTAAATTCATCAACTGATAACCCAGCCCTTTGCGCCACATATTCCGAAACCTTACGCAATACCTCAGTTGACTCTGTTATCGGAACCGCATCAAGCAGTAAATCCCGCACCCCATCCACAAAGTCATATTGAATTTTATCTGTGTCTACACCTTGATCGATTGGTGATAATGGCTTCAATATTCCACCCAAAAACACCTCAGCCACATGAACTTGACTTGATTGTGGTAACATCATCTGCCGTATCAACCGCACTACAGGTAAATTAATTGGTGCAGCTGCCAAAAATCCCGCTAATTTCCGTGCCATTGGTGAAGCTGTGAGACGAAAGCGTTGCAAACGCTGTTTGGCAGAAAGTTCAATTTGATAATTTTCTGTTGATTCGTCATCAATATCAAATATTTCTGCATCAAGTGCAAGTAAAAATCCTTTGGTTTGTACATCTCCCGCACCTGCTACCATCCAAGCCCAATTTTTCAGCGATTCTGGTTCTAAAGCTACTACGGGTACTTTTAACTTGTTAACAATATCGCTTTCATCAAGCAAATCCAATGCTGTCATGATTAACTGTTGGTTGGGTACTCCAGGAGCTAGACTCCGGAGCAAGATTGAATCAGCAACTCCTAAAGCGCTTCTTTCCCAAAGCCACTCTGGTAATACTTGAATGATTGTCATTGGGCTAGTACTAGCCCAAGCAGCTAAAGCTTTTGTTATCGTACCGTTACGCCAAGCTGGGGAAACACAATCACTTATAATTACAAACAAACGCCGACCATTGGGGTCGATAAGTTCTCTGGGATTATGTAACTTTTTTTCACAAGATACCGAACCAGTTCTAGAACGCAGCCATACTTTACTATCTTCTGAGATAAATAATCCCCAAGTACGCACGTCTCGAAAAGCACCATGTCTTTCTAGTAGTTGTTTAAATTCTTTGATAGTTTGCTTCCAGAGCATCATTGATGCTCCCTCGTCTATTACTAAAGCCAGTTCTAGCCAACGTTCGGGAGCGGGGCGCATTACTGGTAAGAAAAGTTTCTCTTCGGCAATGCGTTCTGCGGTGGCGGTTTCGTCAAGGACAAATTCACTTTTGGAAGGAACTCGACGTTTTAAAGGTCGAAGAGCGCGGGATATTTCTAATTTGTTTCGCAATGCTTGAGCGGCAGGAACTTTGATTGGTAAACTGTTTGAAGCTTGGTTGCTATCCTGGGGCGATTGGGGATAGACGTTAGCACTAGTTTCGGTTTTGGTGGCAGACTCTAGAGAATTGTTATTTTTATTTAATGGTAATTGAGGCGAATTTGGAGTTATTTCTGGGGTAGATACTGCTGTTTGCTGTTGTAATTGTGGCAAGGGTGAAGATTGAGAGCGCCGCATTTGCACGGTTAGCCAAAGGATATCGGCAATCTCCGTATCATCTAAATCAAATCCCAGGTTTTCAAAAGCACCAATTACCCGCTCAATCATATGTCCTCTGTACTTGTGAGATATTTCATCAATGCGTTGAGCAAGCATTCTTTATCATCACCAACCGGACTCCTTTCACGGGTTACTAAATAAATAGCATTGAGTAACTGATCAGTTGCTAAATCACCTGCATCGCTTCTGTCTCGACGTTGGATAAATTCGGTGATTACAGCTTCTGCTTCTGCCATTACAGTATCGCCCAAGTGAGCTTGAACAATTTTTTTCAACGCCGTTGCATCAGGATTTTCCATTGTCAATCGCAAACAACGTCGTAAAAACGCCGGAGGAAATTCCCGTTCGCCGTTGCTAGTTAGTAGTACAAAAGGAAATTGGGTACAGCGCACCCGCCCTTTAATGATAGTAGCGGCACTGCCATTATAAGTACGTACTTCCACTGACTCGTATTCCTGGGGTAATCGAGCTAATTCGGGAATTTCAAATTCCCCTTCTTCAAATATATTCAGTAAATCGTTGGGTAAATCAATGTCACTTTTATCAATTTCGTCAATCAGCAAAACGCGGGGATGAGGTGACGGTAGCAGGGCTGTTCCCAAGGGACCAAGTTGGATATACTTGCCGATAGTCTCGGTATTATCTTTACCTTGGGCATCTTGTAAGCGCCCAATTGCATCGTAGCGATAAAGTCCTTCTTGCAAGGTTGAGCGGGTAGTAATTGCCCATTGCAGTACAGAACCCAGTTGTAGCTCGTGAGCGACTTTGTAAGCAAGGGAAGTTTTACCAGTTCCCGGTTTACCCGTCACTAGCAAAGGACGACGCAAATAAAGTGCTGCATTTACAAGTTCAATTTCATTGCGACGGACTTGAAAGGTTTCACCACGTTGTTTTTGCTTATTTTCTCCAAAGTCACGCCATTTTGGCGGTTCGGGAAGATGTTTAACTCCATCATGGGGCTTGTCTGTACCTCGAAAAATCAGCCAGTCGCTCATTGCTTGCTCCTCAATTACGATACAGAGAATTCCAATGCAGGGTTTGGTGGTACTCGGTTGGGATTATCCCATAGTAAAACTAAATGATTACCTAAATCTTGATCGCGATCGGCTGCAAAACGTTGTTCTTTTACAAGAGCAGATAATTCCTGTAATGGTCTTTCTAGAAGGGTATCAAAGTCAACAGCATTATGTAGATTGTTTACTTCACAACGCGACCAAAGTACAATTGCTGTTCCTGCACTGTGAATAGCCCTTAGTAAATCAGCCCTTTGTGAATTTGACAATGTACAGCATACCTTGAGAACAATTTGTTTTAACAACAATTTTCTTAGTTCATTGAGGTTAAAACAAGCTTGAGAAACTGTTGTAATGTTTTCTTCACAAGGAGTATCTTTCCAAATTAACTTTACTTTTTTCCAATTTTCTCGCCAATAGGAACCTTGTTGCGTGCGTAATTTTTTCAGTCGCTCGTAGGAGCGTACCACAACGCGATACTCCTCACCAATATTAATATCAAAGCCTTCCTCGTCAGGATAAGACCATTTTTCTACTTCATCATGTAGGCGATCGCGCGGGAGAAAGATTTCAATAGTTAGTTCTGTGGGTTGTCCTTGCAGGTATTCTTCAAAACATTGCCCGAGTAAGTTACCGAGTAATTGGGGTAATTCTTCCGGGACAAAGGGAATTTCCGGTTGCTGTTCGTCCACAGTTAAAGGTTTGAAACGTTCCCAAGGGTCTTGAATGGTATCATCGGGGATAAACCAAGCTTTAAGAAACAATTTATTATTTGCTTGTGGACGAAGTTGGATTAGTAGGTAAGAATGTCGCGTTTGGGTAGATGTGATTTTACTATTAGTTTCAACAGAATAATCAGTTAGTAGTTGTCCTAGTTTTTCACGTTTAATTTGCTCCATACTTTTATCTTGGGTAAGTAAATGTATAAAATTTAATAACGGCGAATTATCGGGGTTTGCGTGGGGAATCTCCACTAATTGGGCAATAATCTCATCAATGTTTTTTGGTTTTTCTCGCCAATCCCACCAACCATCGGGAAGATTAATTGCACAGAAAGCTTTACTAATTGCCGCAAAATCGGAAATATTTAAGATGAGATTTATTTGGTTTTGAATATTCTCCTGTTGGATATCCCCGGTGTTTAAATCCCGTCCCGCAAAAATATCTTTCAAAATGTCTTGTTGGGTTTCTGTTTTGACGATTCCCTCAGCCATTACTTCCTGCAATACTTGTTTAATTGCTTCTGCATCTGTACTTTGGTAAATCTTATCGCCAATATGAATATCTCTACCTTCAGCAATATTGACAATATACTTACCAATTTGGACTTCTTTGTCACCATTAACCCCACAAAGTAAACTTCGTAGAATTTGGCGATCGCCCTCAGTTTCCTGATGGTTGACAATGCATTCAAAAATAAGCTCTAGGTCTTCACGGTCACTCATTGATATTGTTCGGAATTGTGACTAAAGCAACAAAAAAGCAGAAAAAATGAAAAAATACTGCTGATAATTAGTATTTATTATGACAAATAGTATGATTTTGGTGTTCCTTGATTCCATAATCTCACTGACATCGGAAATTGCAGTCGTAAAAATGTAGTTGAGCAGAAGAGGGCAAGAATTATGAGTAGTGTTTTTACTGATATCAAAGTTATTGGTGAGTGCGAAGAGCCGGAATTGATAATTGCTAAGCTGCAAAATATGCAAGATCCTGAGTTTCAGGATGATGTGTCCGAAGATACGAATCCAACTAGAGGTAGTAAAGGAATTTTAGAGTTTTTAAACTTAGTTCAAGACCAGCCTTGGATGTATGCAACTCATAAATTTGGTTATATTCCTCCCACTAAACCAGGTTCGCTAGAGCCTCAAGTTATCAAAAATCCTAGTGCTATTACTGCGGATACTAGTCTTAAAAATAACAGTATAAATATTCGTTTAGACCGTCTACATATTGCAAAATATCCCGGTGGTGGAACCCATAATGTGATGGTGACTTTTGCAGCCAGGAATCAGGTAGCAGATACCCAGGAGACTGTCAGCTTTAGTCAAACTTATCGGGTACAGGAAGGACAATCTGCTGGTATTGCTGGTTATCCGGTGTTTATTGGTTTAAATGTTGGTTCTCAAGGGGTAGCTTTTGAATGCTCAACGGTGAACGTCAAAAACACCGAAGACCAAGCAATATTAAGCGCGTTAGAATCTTCACCATTCCAAAATGGACTGAAATTATTAACAACAGCACAACCTGCGATCGCACCTTTTACAGAAATAACTGTAGGTGTAGTCAAAATGCTGGCACAACGCAGTGAAAATGTCGCCGTGCAAAAATTTTACCTGGGATTGGATTTTGAAAATATGGCAATGGGGTGTCGTTTAGCAGAAGGCAATTACATTGCCATCCAGTTGATGATGAAATCGCCATTAATTGGGAACGGTGGGTTTACAAACCTGGTATTGGTGCAATTGTACATATAGCTGATGATTATGAAACCCTACCTTATAACTATGTCATTTTCCGCGTCAGTCGTTATCAAGAATAATTAATTTTCAGATGGGTTCTTGAATAAATTTATCTTGTTTCTAATTCACAGATATTTTTAAATGGAGTTAAATAAAAATGAGCGATAATTCAAGTAAATTCAATAATGGTTATGCACTATTAGTTGGTGTTGGAGAATCAGCTTATAGCAAGTTGTCTCTACCTGTAACTGTTAAAGATACCCAAGCAATTTATGCAGCATTAATTGACCCAGAATTATGTGGTTATCCGGATGATAAAGAGCATATTCGAGTATTAAACAATAGAGAAGCAACCCAAGCAGCTATTTTGGATGGTTTGAATTGGTTAAAAGAAAAGGCTAAATCTGACCCCAAAGCCACTATTTTTATTTACTATTCCGGTCACGGTTGGGTAGATAAAGATACACAAAAATATTATTTACTACAACATGATATTAAGCCAACTAAACTTGCAAAATCTGCATTATCAGCAGAAACTTTCACGTCGGAATTAAGACAAATTGAAGCGGAACAGTTATTAGTTGTAATTGATAGTTGTCATGCTGCGGGAATGGCAACTTCTAAAGAAGCGGATTTAGAATTAGAAGAAGAATTTGATGATTTTATTCGAGTTGCTCCATCAAAAGGTTTTATTGATGAGTTGAAGAAAGGTAAAGGGAGAATCGTTTTTACTTCCTCCGAAGGTGAACAAAAATCATATATCAAAGATAATTCATGCAGTATTTACACTTATCATTTTCTCGAAGCGCTGCAAGGTGCTGGAAATAAACCGGGCGATACAGATGTACGAGTTTCTAATATTATGAATCATCTGGGTAAGGCTGTATCTGAAACTGCGCGTCAGTTATGTAATGTTGAGCAAAATCCTCAATTTGATATGACTGGAGGAGATTTTATCATTGCTAAATTATGGGGTGGTAAAGGTTTACCAAGTAAGGGATGGGATGAAGTAAAACCGGAAGCTACCCAGAAGATTAATAAGATTGCTGATGTTATTAATCAGCATGGAAAGTTTATTACTAATATTAATGAAGCTCGCGGTATTCATATTGGTGATGTTTATAACTAATGATTTGTAGTTATATATTTCCGGAATCGGTCATTATTTGATTGAAGTTGCTTATAATTACAGTAAAATTACTGAGGAGTAGTCCAAAGAATGCCTGACTCTGACGATTTATTAGCAATCATTAATCGCATTACCAGCCACCAGCATAGTGATGATGATTTGGCTGTATTGCGTCAGGTAATTAGTACAGGCTCGAACCAAGATAATCTACAGATTGGCAAGCATATTGTCAATATTGCTGAAGGTAGAGATATTCATATTGGTGACAAAATTTACCAAGGTGCGGATGCGTCAGCGATTCGGGAGATAATAGCTTCCTTGGTTCGGGAGTTACAAAGTCCTCGAAAAGCCGCAACTGCTGTCAATCACATCCCCTATCCTGGTACTCCTAATTTTGTCGGACGAAGTGATGAACTAACAATAATTCACGAGAAATTGCATCAAGAAAATAACGCTGTGGCGATTTCTGCGGTGTCGGGAATGGGTGGGATTGGCAAAACAGAATTAGCGGTAAAATATGCGAGAGAATATATAAATGATTATCCCGGTGGGATTTGTTGGCTAAATGCTAGAGATGTAAATTTAGCTGCGGGAATTATTCAATTTGTACAGCTACAAATGGGTTTAGAAGTTCCCCAACAGGATTTCCACGGGAATAATTTGACGCTGGTTCAACAAGTTGCTTGGTGTTGGCAAAATTGGCAACCTCCAGAGGGTTTGGTGTTACTGGTTTTCGATGACGTGACAAGTTTAGAGGGATTTGGTGAGTTGATTCCCCCTAATCATCGCTTCCGGATTTTGCTGACAACGCGATTACGGGATATCGACGCGAATGTTGAGGAAATTGCTCTCGGTGTGTTGTCACCAGAGGAAGGATTACAACTATTAATTAATATTGTTGGGGAGAAGAAAGTAAATAAAGAACTAGAAACAGCGCAAGAATTATGTGAATGGTTGGGATATTTACCGTTAGGAATCGAATTAGTGGGACGGTATATCAAGAAAAAGCCTCCCCATTTTACTTTAGCGAAAATGCTGGAATTGTTGAAACAGCAGCGACTGCAACAAGAAGCAATGAATCCCCAACAAACAGGATTGAGTACCGCACAACGGGGGGTTTTAGCTGCATTTGAGTTAAGTTGGGTGGAATTGAGTCCAGAAACACAGAGAGTTGCGAGGTTATTAAGCCTATTTGCAGCAGATATTTTTGTGTGGGAATGGGTAGAATCAACAGCGAAATTACTCAGCTGGGATGAGTCTGATGTTGAAACAGCAATTGAGCAACTCTATCAACGTCATTTAGTACAATCTTTAGAAGACGATGGGGAATATGGCTATAAAATTCATCCCCTGATTCGAGAGTTTTTAAAAGTAAAATTAACAGCAGATGGGGAAATAAACGGAATTAAGCAAGCATTTACCAATACTTTTATGGAAATTGCTCGAACAATTCCTAATTCCCAAACTTTAGAGTTTATCAACTCGGTTAAAAAAGCCATTCCCCATTTAACAGAAGTTGCCGAAAACTTGATAGATGCAGTCAGGGATGAAAATTTAATTTGGGTTTTTACTGGTTTAGCATGGTTTTACGATGGACAGGGTTTATATGCATTAGCAGAACCTTGGTATCAGCAATGCATATCAACAGTCAAATCCCGCTTGGGAGAAAATCATCCCCACACTGCAACCAGCTTCAACAATTTAGCTAATCTCTACAATTCCCAGGGAAGGTACGAAGCAGCAGAACCACTTTACATCCAAGCTTTGGACATTGCAGAAAGGGTTTTGGGTACAAATCATCCCAACACGGTGACTTGTCGGGAAAACCTGGAATATTTACGCACACAGATGCAAGAAAATGGGGATAATTCTTAGTTGGGGAGTTTGAGAAGGCGGTTTTCAGGGATATGATTTAGTCTTCATCAAACAATGCATCTAAATCCCGATATCCACTAACAACCCGTGTAATTTCAATCCCACCTTCAATTTGACGATAGAAAATCAAATAATCATCCACAGGGAAACTACACAAAAAGGGAGAAAGTTCATCACGTCTACGTCCCATATTCGGAAAATTTGCTAAATTACTACATTTTTGATTAATTTTCTTTAGCAAACTTTCCGCAGCATCAAAACTATTGTTGTCAGCAACATAATCAATTATGCTTTCAATATCTCGACTCGCAGGAGCAGTAAATCTACAAATATTGCTCATTTACCTGCTTGTTGACGACGCTGCTGTAATTTTTGCTCTAGTTGACGAAAAACTATCTCCCCGTCAATCATTTCCCCACGTTCGGAAGCTTCAATCCCGATCGCAATTTCCCGTTTTAATTCCTCAAATCTACCTTTGTAAATATTTTCCCGTTCCTCCAGCAGTTTAATACCCGCAATAATCACCTCTTCCGTAGAGGTATATTTACCACTTGCTACTTGACTTTGGATAAATTGCTCTAATTCAGGAGTTAGGGAAATACTCATTGCAGGGTGTTTCTGTGAGTGTTTTCAATATTATTAAATTATAGATCGCATTGACTTGTTGGTATTTAAGATGTTGGGATTGCTTCCTTACGTCGCAATGACAGTTATGGATTTTCGTGGTGGTTGGAGAGTGCGTTAGCGGAGCTTAACGTTGGCGAAGCCGCTCCGGAGGAGCTAGTTATCGCGTTAGTTTTTGTCATAGATTACAGAGGAATATCACCCACCAAACTTACTCATTGAAAAATAAACTTGCATCAACATGAAATAAACTACTTAATTCTTGAGCCTGTTGGGAAGTTATTTTTAAATCATTATTAATAATCTTATCAACATTTTCTATAGAACCAAAAATTGGAATTAAAATTTCCTTATTTTTATCTTGTGCTTCCATTAAATGAAGCATTATAGAACAAGGTGTAGATTTATTTAATTGATAATGTTTATCTTCAAAATCTTCAATCAATTTTACCAATAAATCTAAAATTGTATTTTCTTCTGGTGTAAGATTTTTACGCGCTAACAATTCCTCTACAATCTCTAAAAAATAATCATTTTCAGCTTCCGTCTGAATAATTCGAGGTTGATATTTAGAGAGTAATTGACTATAAATTTCTGAGTTAATAGTAAGGGTCATTTTTCCACTTATCTTTATCATATTCTGCGTGAGTTAAGACATATTTAATATAGATGACCTGTTTTTCATAGTTAATACTAACAATCAATCTGTATTTATTACCTTTAATATTAAAAACTGTGAAATTACTCACCGCTTCTGCTTGAGGATAAGCTGTTTGTACCTCTATCAAGTTTTCCCAATTAGCTTTACTTGCAATTTTATACCAGTCATCTAATGCTTGTTCGCAATCTCCGTGCTTTTGAGAGTATTCTCGTAATTTTCTCCGGCTGATAACGTGCATTGATAACTCTAGTTTTTCTCGTTCTCATCTAGATAATCGGTGCGTGACGCTATAATCAAATTCTTAATTACAAACCAAAATTTCTCTAAGCGTCACACACCCTACATTTATAGAAGCTAAAACTCCGCATTTTCCGGAGTACGGGGAAACGGAATCACATCGCGAATATTCCCCATTCCCGTCATAAACTGCACCAATCTTTCAAAACCCAATCCAAAACCAGCATGAGGTACGGTACCGTAACGACGTAAATCCATGTACCACCATAAATCTTCTGGTTTCATTCCTTGAGCTTTAATTCGATGCTCCAACACATCATACCTTTCCTCACGCTGGGAACCGCCAATTATTTCACCAATTTTCGGTGCTAAAACATCCATGGCGGCAACGGTTTTTTCATCATTACTCAACCGCATATAAAATGCTTTAATTTCTGTGGGATAATCACTCACAATAACCGGCTTTTTAAATAATTTTTCGCACAAATAACGCTCGTGTTCTGATTGTAAATCCAAACCCCAATTTACCGGATATTCAAACTGCACATCCGCTTTTTCTAATAGTTTAATCGCTTCAGTATAAGTGATTCTTTCAAATTGATTATTAATAATATTTTCTGCGGTTTCTAAAACTGTTTTATCAACTCGCAAATTGAAAAATCCATGTCTTCTGGACATTTATCCATTACATATTTAAAAACATATCTGAGAAACTCTTCGGCTAAATCCATGTCTTCAGATAATTCACAAAAAGCCATTTCCGGCTCAACCATCCAAAATTCTGCCAGGTGACGCGAAGTGTTAGAATTTTCCGCACGGAAGGTAGGACCAAATGTGTAAACATTACCAAAGGTCATTGCCATAATTTCGGCTTCTAATTGACCACTGACTGTTAAATATGTTGGTTTACCAAAAAAGTCTTTACTGTAGTCTACCTGCTTATCTGACGTTAATGGAACGTTATTTAAATCCAAACTAGTAACGCTAAAAAGCTCTCCCGCACCTTCGCAGTCGCTAGCGGTGATAATCGGTGTATGTACCCACAAAAAGCCCCGTTGTTGGAAAAAATCATGAATCGCTGTTGCACAAGCGTTACGCACGCGGAAAACCGCACCCAAGGAATTGGTACGGCTGCGTAAATGTCCAATTGTTCTGAGAAATTCAAAGGAATGGCGTTTTTTCTGTAGGGGATAAGTTTCTGGATTTGCTTCTCCATAAATTTTCAGCGTTTGCGCTTTTAATTCAACTCTTTGCCCTTTTCCTTGAGACTCAACGATTAATCCTTGAGCTTCTACAGAAGCACCTGTATTTAATTCTTTTAATATATTCTCATAATCCGGTAAATCTTCGTCTAATACAACTTGCAAATTAGCCAGAGATGAACCATCATTAACTTCAATAAATGTAAACCCTTTTAATTCACGTTTCGTTCTTACCCAACCTTGCACTTTTATTGATTCATCTGGTTGAGCGCTGCGTAATATTTCTGCTATCCGTCTTTCTATCATATATTTTACTTCCGAGAATAAAAATTAAGTGCTGTTAGTGGTTAGTGGACAGTTGACAGTTGACAGTTGACTGTCAACTAACCACAGACTTTAATAACCAGCCTATGATAACGCCCAATCCACCAAAACGGACTACTTGCCAAAACAAGTCTTTCAAACCGCTTTTTGTAAATATAACGCTACCACCAAACAGCACTAAATAACTCTCGGAAAACAATCCTAAAGCATTGTCTAAACTTTCTAATTTTTCTTTAATCTGCTTCAACTCTGCTTTTAAAGTTCGCGTTGTTGTTTGTTGCAGTTGCCTTTTAATTTCGTCAGAATGTCGCACTAGCTCTATCTGACGCTGTTTATCAGCGAATATCTGAGCATACCGTTGTTTTAACTCACCAAGGTTTTGCTCGACTGATAATATTTCTTGTTGCAATTCTTGCTCTAAATTTTCCTCAGTTGATGACTCAGAAGATTTTTTCGGCGACTCCATGAGGGAAGTATTACAGTAAAAGAGAACGTTTTGAAAGCTTCTTCGTTATGTCTCAATCCAGTCAACTGCCTAAAACTAGTCAATTGCAAGAAATAAGCACATTAGAGTTAGCTCAAGCTCTATTGGAGAGATTGAGTATATCTCCTAACGATTGGCATCGTCTCAAGTCTAACCGCAAAGTTCGCGCTTGCGAACAAACCGCAGCCGCTCTTGTATTTCTCTTAAACGAACAACCAGAAGAAGCACAAGCGAGATTAGAACAAGCTACTGGCTGGTTAAATCGCTCTATTAGTGCGCCACCTTGTCCGACTCATGGACAAAAAAAAGACAGTTAGTTGTTAATTGTTGGTTGTTAGTTGTTATAATTTAACTCCTAACTCTTAACTCCCGTACAGACGTAGCATTGCTACGTCTCTACAAAACTAACTCCTAACTAATTCCGTAACAACGGTATCCTACTACGTCTATGCTCCAACTGCTTGCATAGCCGTAATTCTGTACCTCTACGGTTCCATTCCACCTGGTCGAAAATTAGATGCAGTATGGATAAACCGCGACCATTTTCTGATTCATCAGGTGGCAAATATTCGGTGGGATTTTCTTCACAATCAGGAATAAATCCCTTACCTTGATCTGATATTACCCACCAATAGCGATCGTCAATTAAAGAAAAACGAACTACAACTTTTTTCCCAGGATCGAGATTATTGCCGTGCTTCGCTGCATTGACTAAGGCTTCTTGAAGTCCTAGTCTCAACTCAGCTTGCATTTCTCCTGGGATTTCTGCCAAAAGCAAATCTAAAATTGGACAGAGATATAGAGTTGAGGCAAAACTAATCGTACCCCAATTGCGTCCTACCGGACGAAGTGAAATGGTAATCACAAGAGAAACCCCGTAGCTTTCGGCTTAAGCTAGACATGACTTTTACTACTTACACCGCACCCTGCAATTAATTTGAGGTGGTCATGTTGCCTGAATTTTTATCTTTGTACAACTAATTTTTGTATGCTACTTAACTTGACTCTGATCAAGAAATAAAGGTTGCTTAAGTTCAAATCGGCTATTGATTTTTTACTACCGAATAGTTACAAACTATAAATTTATTTGAAGTATTAACGAGTATTTTTATACTTCTAAACATAACTGATTTGTAACTTAAATAACTCATGTATTTCTTGCTTTAAGAGTCTGGAATTACGTCAATTTCTTTATACAAAGGTATTCTATATTTAGAGTAATTCAATTTTAGCATTTTTACTATGCACTAGACTACAATTTGCAAATTTCACCTGAGAATTAAACTAAGTATCTTTGACTAAGTTTGATCGGACAAGAAATGCTGCTACTTCTACATGAGCTGTTTGAGGAAAAAAATCAGCTGGTTGTACTCGCGACAAAGTATATAAATCATCTTGACAAAGTTGCTTTAAGTCGCGAGCAAGTGTTGCTGCTTTACAACTCACATAAACAATACGAGCCGGTTTTGCTTTGCGTAAAGTTTCGATTACACTGGGTTCGCATCCTTTCCTTGGTGGGTCAAGTATTACAATATCTGGTTTAGAAGATATCCGAGACAGTAATTCTTCTACCTTTCCCCAATGGAACGTCACGTTGTTTATGTGATTATACTGAGCATTTATTTGGGCAGCAGCCACAGAGTATTCTTGTATTTCCAAACCAATAGCAAGATGTACTTGTTTTGCGAGGGGTAAAGTTAAAGTTCCGATACCACAATAAGCATCAACTAATATTTCGTTACCTTGTAAATTTAATTCCGATTGAATTTCGTATAATAATGCCTCGGCTGTTTCAGTATTTACTTGGAAAAATGTTTCGGCTCTGATTTTCCATTTTAAATCAGCAAATTCTTCTTCTAAGTAAGAGGTTCCAGCTATCAACCTAGTTTCGTTACCAAAAATTGCATTTGTGCGATCGCCATTCCGGTTTAACATCACTCCCACTAATGGGGGATAGTGGTCTAACCACTCTTGTGCTTGTTGCTCAATTCCTGGTAAAATCCAGTCCTTCACCACCAAGGTCAACAATACTTCCCCAGTGCGGCGACCGATGCGTAAACCAAGATGACGAATAATCCCGTTATGGCTACCTTCGTGATAAATCTCCCAACCATTGGATTGGATATCTTGTTTTACCTGGGTTAAAAAAGGATTTAATCGCGAATCCTGTACCGGACATTGATTTAAATTGACTATCTGATGAGAAGATTTTTGGTAGTAACCCGCTATTACCCCCCCACTCGAAGATATTCCCACCGGGTAAGTCGCTTTATTGCGGTAGTCTAATGGTTCACCCGCAGTTAATACCTCATCGACTCGCGGTTGCGTAAAACCACCAATCTTTTGTAAAGCTTGAATCACTGCTTTACGTTTAGCTGCTAATTGGTACTGATAATTAATATGCTGCCACTGACAGCCACCACATTTATCCGCAACAATGCAAGCCGGTCTGATACGATGGGACGATGGTTGTAATAATTCTTTAACTTTGGCCAATGCGTATTTGGGCTTGACATTTACCAAACGCACAACAACACGATCGCCAGGTACAGTATCCGGTACAAACACCACCAGTTGATCGATTCGCCCTACACCATCACCCGTATCGCTCAAATCAGTAATTTCCGTTTCAACCAAGTCGCCCTGCTTCCACCTTGTTTTAGCCATCAGTCAAATAATTTTGGATTTTAAATTTTGCGGAAAGTTTGGGGTGTAGATTCTCGAACCCCAAAACTTTCCAAGACAGATTTTGGATTGACCCCATAATAAATCTAGGAGCTTGAGTTGAGGATTTGAGATTTTGGAGCCACTGCTCGACTAGGATTTCCCGGCAATCATTAATTAATAATCATCAATAATCAATTAACATCCCCCAATCTCCCCATCTCTCCATCCCCTCTTCCCTTCTGGGTACCTAAGTCGCTAAACTAACAGTAATAATTAAATCAGTTAACAGTTAACAGTGAACAGTAAACAGTTATCTATTGATATGCTCCCTATCTAATCTCCGACCATACACCGAGTAAAGGGACTGATAACTGATAACTGATAACTGATAAATCGCACTTTCTTAAAAAAAATCATGAGTGTAGTAAGCCAAGTTATTCTCCAAGCCGACGACGAACTGCGTTATCCGAGCAGTGGTGAACTTAAAAATATTAAAGACTATTTGCAAACTGGAGAGCAACGGTTGCGAATTGTCAATACCCTAACTGAAAATGAAAAAAAGATCGTTGAACAAGCTACTAAAACACTATGGCAAAAGCGCCCTGACTTTATTGCACCAGGTGGTAATGCCTATGGTCAACGGGAACGAGCGCTGTGTATCCGCGATTATGGTTGGTATTTACGTTTAATTACCTACGGAATACTGGCTGGGGATAAAGAACCAATTGAAAAAATTGGTTTGATCGGAGTTAAGGAAATGTACAATTCATTGGGAGTTCCCGTACCCGGTATGGTAGAAGCTATTAAGGGGTTAAAGGAAGCAAGCATTGATTTACTAAGTGCCGAAGATGCATTGCAAGCCGCTCCTTACTTCGATTTCATCATTCAAACCATGTCTTAATTGAGTAGGGATTCGCCGTTATTTTCCCACTTATCCCGTCATCTGTGATAAATCCCTTTAATAGAACTTTGATGGGATGTCGGAAAGACACTTTTGAATAAAATACCAATTTAAATTCCCTACGCTTGGTAGTGGCTACGGCAGAATCTCTGTCCAGTTAGTAACAAGTCGTGGGGAAACTTTTTTAATTATCTCTTAGGAGTTGTAGGATTTTAGATTTTAGATTTTAGATTTTAGATTTTGGATTAGTCCCGAACTACTCCTATGCCCCATGCTCTTGAGTCCAATACATATGAATACAAAAACCGACAATCCTCTAATTAAGGATGTCGGCTATTAGTGTGTTCCCTATTAATGACTCGGCTAGAGTTCAGTTATATATAATTATGCTTATCTACCTTGAATATTCCGAGGATCTTAATCATGAATGCTTGTGATTCTCATCACAACGAAGTTGTATATGAGGTGTATCCAATTTATTTATGCATCAATATGCAAAAACAATAGAAATCTCATCCTAAAGACAGTTGCAGTATTGCTCATAAGAAGATATGTATCTTTTTCATAAAAACTTTTCTAGCTTACAAAATAAGAAACGCCCATAAAAAAAACATAACTTTAGCGATAAATTTCCGAATTTTGAGGAAATATCTATACAATTAAGATTAATTACAATTACAGCCTCAAAGCAGTCACCGTTACACCCCTGTACGACAGCGATGGATAAACTGACCCCATCAAGTGGTCAAAATAGAACAAAGCATTCATAAAATAAGCAATTCAAATTCTCCACAGCTATGACATACGATTACGATTTATTTATAATGGGTGCTGGTTCTGCTGGTGCAACTGCGGCGAAAAAAGCTGCTTCCTTGGGCTTGCGTGTAGCCGTAGCGGAACAAGAAGCCCTTGGTGGTACTTGCTTGAATCGCGGTTGTATCCCCAAAAAGTTAATTGTCTATGCCGCTGACTTCGCTCTACATAATAAATTTGCAACTGACTATGGCTGGAGTAAAATTTCATCACATTTCGATTGGACTCAGTTTATCCATTCGGTACACAAGCACATAGACAGTATTAATCGCTCCTATCAGGAAAATTTTCAAAAAAGTGGCATTACTTTATTACGCGGTCATGCTACTTTCGTTGATGCTCACACAATTAAAGTTGATCAACGTCAAGTCACTGCGGACAAGATTTTAATTGCTGTTGGTGCGCGTCCTTTGATTCCGGATATTCCCGGTATTGAATACGCGATTACTTCCCGCGAAATGTTCCATTTGCCCTATTTACCAAAACGTTTGGCGATTATTGGTGGCGGTTATATTGGTGTAGAATTTTCTAGCATGATGAATGCTTTGGGTTGTCGAGTCACTGTTGTTGACACTGATGAAACAATTTTAGAAGGATTTGATGACGACCTTCGCCATGGTGTTCAAGAAAGTTTATCTCAACAGGGAATTAAATTTATCAACAACAGTACCGCGACTCATATAAAACATTACGAAGAGGGCTGGCTGTTAACCGTCAGTGGTAAATATAAAAAAACTATTGCCGCCGATAGTATTTTAGTTGCTACCGGACGCACTCCCAATACCCAAAATCTGGATTTAGATCATGCTCAAGTCAAAATCGGTGAAAAAGGTGCCATCGAAGTAGACGAATATAGTCGCACTAGTCAGGACAATATTTACGCTGTTGGAGATTGTACTAACCGTTTGCAGTTAACTCCTGTAGCCAAATCAGAAGCTGTTGCTTTTGTCAATACGGTTTTTGCAAATAAACCACAAACGGTAAATTATGGTGATGTTCCTTCTGCTGTTTTTGCTCGTCCAGAAATAGCTAGTATAGGTATGACTGAAAATCAAGCCCGTGAAAAATTTGGCGATTCGGTAAAATCCTATTGCGATCGCTTTCAACCATTGATGACTCAATTCGCTTCCTCAGAAGAGCAAGCAATAATCAAAGTCGTAGTTGAGGGTGAATCCGAGCGAGTCATCGGAGTTCATATGTTAGGAGAAAACGCAGCCGATATCATTCAATGTCTTGGTGTTGCATTTCGTAAAGGTATTACCAAACAAGATTTAGACTCTGCTATTGGGATTCATCCCACTAGCGCTGAGGAATTTCTCACGTTAAATTAGATCGAGAATAAGACAAAACCACTAAGAAGTCGGGCTTTTGCCTTAAACCTCAAATAAATACTTTTAACACAAGACAAGCCTTCTCAAAACCCGACTTCTCAACTAACAGCAAAAATACAGGTTTGCTTCCCTTCTGACTTCTAAGTCGGGCAATCGGCAGTGGGAAGAAATATTAAGACTTAGACAATTGGTGGTGTAAATTGTTTTTCATTGGGACTGCCTAATCAAAGGTGATTGATAAGTCAACCTCAAATTCACCTCTCATTGCCTGTAAATATACGTATTTTAATTAATTTTTTTTGTTGTAAATAAAACGCTAAAAGTTATGACTTACGATTACGATTTGTTTGTTATTGGTGCCGGTTCTGGAGGTTTAGCAGCTTCCAAGCGGGCTGCTAGCTATGGAGCAAAAGTGGCGATCGCCGAATACGATTTGGTTGGTGGTACTTGTGTTATCCGTGGCTGCGTTCCCAAAAAACTTATGGTTTATGCTTCTCACTTTCCCTCACTCTTTGCAAGTGCCGCAGGCTATGGTTGGAAAGTCGGCGATACTGAGTTAGATTGGGAAAAGTTGATCACATCTATAGATAAGGAAGTCAGAAGACTATCTGCATTGCACATCAGTTTATTAGAGAAAGCAGGAGTAGAATTAATTCCAAGTCGTGCTGCTTTGATTGACGAGCATACTATCGAAGTTGATGGACGTAAAGTGACTGCGGATAAAATTTTAATTGCTGTTGGTGGAAAACCCAGTAAACCTGACATACCAGGGATGGAATATGCGATTACTTCTAATGAGATTTTTCACCTCAAAGAAAAACCCCAGCATATTGCCGTTATTGGGGCTGGTTATATAGGTTCAGAATTCGCTTGTATTATGCGCGGTTTGGGTTGTGAAGTCACTCAAATAATCCGTGGCGAGATGATTTTGAAAGGTTTTGACGAGGATATCCGTACCGGCATTCAGGAAGGTATGGCAAATCATGGTATTCGGATAATTAATCATACTGAAATTACATCTATAGAAAAGGTTTCTCAAGGCTTAAAAATCAACTTATCTGGGGAAGAGGAAGCAATTACAGCCGATGTATTATTAGCTGCAACAGGTCGCGTTCCTAACGTAGAAGGACTGGGTTTGGATCAAGCTGGAGTGGATTTAGTTTCCAGTGTAGAAGAGGGACATGGTTACGGTACCACAAAGGCGATCGCCGTTAACGAATACAGTCAAACTAATCACTCACATATTTATGCTGTAGGTGATGTTACTGACAGAATTAATTTAACTCCTGTGGCGATTGGTGAAGGTAGAGCTTTTGCTGATAGTGAATACGGTGATATGAAGCGTGTTTTTAGTCATGAAAATGTTGCGACAGCCGTATTTACTTCACCCGAAGCTGCAACTGTGGGATTAACAGAAGCCGAAGCTAAGGAAAAACTTGGAGAAGATAAAGTTAAGATTTATCGCACCCGCTTTCGTCCCATGTTCTATACTTTGCCACAGCAGGAAGAAAGAACAATCATGAAATTAGTTGTAAATATCGAAACCGATCAAGTTTTAGGCGCTCATATGGTAGGAGACTATGCCGCTGAGATAATTCAAGGTGTGGCGATCGCTGTTAAAATGGGTGCAACGAAGAAAGATTTTGACGCTACCGTTGGTATTCACCCTTCAGCAGCAGAAGAATTTGTGACGATGCGGTAATCAGTAAACAGGGGAATAGGGTTGGGGGGGAATAGGGTTGGGGGGAACTGTCAACTGATGGACTACATTTACCTTCACGGCTTTGCATCAAGTCCAAATTCTGCGAAAGCTAAGTATATAGTTGAATACCTTGCTCAAAATCAAATCAAACTCGAAATTCCGGATTTGAATTGTGACGATTTTTCTGGGTTAACAATTAGCCGTCAGATAAAACAAGTTGCTGCAAATTTTTCACAAAATAACAGTGTCACAATTATCGGTTCTAGTTTAGGAGGTTTAACAGCAGCCCATATAGGAGAACAATTTCCCCAGGTAAAACGTTTAGTATTACTAGCTCCAGCTTTTGGATTTTTATCACATTGGTTGCCTACTTTAGGTCAAGATATCAAGCAGCGTTGGCAACAAGAAAAATATCTCATGGTATATCATTATGGTGAACAACGAGAATTACCTTTAAGTTATGATTTCTTGATTGACGCAAATCAATATCAAGAACAAAATTTGCAACGCCCTATTCCTACCCTTATCCTCCACGGGCAACAAGATGAAGTAATTCCCATTCAAACTAGCCGAAATTTTGCTCAACAACGTTCTTGGGTAGAATTAATCGAACTTAATAGTAATCATAGTTTAGGTAATGTAATGCCAGAAATCTGCCAGGCAATTGAAGATTTTTCTCAATTATCTAATATTTAATTAAATTATTGGTATTAGTGATAATTGCCTAATGTCCGATATCCTTGAAATGGTAATATTGTTAAATCAGTTAACTGATAACTGATAACTGTTCACTGATAACTGATAACTGATAACTGTTCACTGATAACTGTTCACTGATAACTGATAACTGATAACTGTTCACTGATAACTGTTCACTGATAACTGATGTTTTCCTTCCTCCGCACTGACTTAGTAGAATTAGCAGCTTATAAACCCCATCTCGGAATTGGTATACCTACTCCAATCTCATCAGAATCCATAGAATCGGATAAACTCGATACCAATGAAAGTCCTTATGATTTACCTGCTGAGTTAAAAGAAAAGTTAGCGTGGAGTTATAAAGAATTAATCGAAACCAATCGTTATCCAGATGGGGGACATTCTTTACTCAAGCAAGCAATTAGTGAATACGTTAATCAATCAGCAAATATTTCCTCGAACATTGTTGTCAGCAATAATATCTCCCTTGGTAATGGTTCTGATGAACTAATCCGTTCCATATTAATTGCTACTTGCTTGGGAGGAAATGGCTCGGTTTTAGTTGCTCAACCAACTTTCTCCATGTACGGAATTTTGGCACAAGCTTTAGGTATTCCGGTAATTACAATACCGAGAAATTCCGAAAATTTTGCAATGGATTTGCAAGCAGCATCAATTGCCATAGAAACGACTCAAGAACAACCTGTAAGAACAGTTTTTGTCGTCCATCCCAATTCTCCCACGGGTAATTGCCTAACAACAGCCGAGTTGTCATGGTTAAAAAATCTACCCTCCGATATTTTAGTGGTAATTGATGAAGCTTATTTTGAATTCAGTCAAAAGACTGTAGCGAGTGAATTATCCCAACATCCTAATTGGGTGATTTTACGGACATTTTCTAAAGGTTTTCGGTTAGCTGCAATGCGTGTGGGTTACTCGATTGGTCATCCCGAAATAATTGCTATCTTAGAAAAAGTCCGCTTACCTTACAATTTACCGAGTTTTTCCATAGCCGCTGCATTAATAGCTATGCAAAATCGTTCGCTTTTACTTGACTGTGTTTCCCAAACCTTGAGCGAACGTTCTAAATTAATTAAGAATTTATCTGAATATCCACAATTAAAAATATCTGATAGTGATGCCAACTTTATTTTCCTACGTCTGAAAAGAGAATTTGACAACCAAACAAATAGTGCTTTAAAAAATCTTCATCAAAAACTGAAAAAATCTGGTACCTTAGTACGAGAGACTTGTGGAGGATTGCGAATTACTGTAGGTTCTCCCTCAGAAAATGCTCGCACTTTAAACCGATTTGAAACTGCTTTGAAAAACCTTTAGGGTTTGCTCTGTTATACAGCCCTTTCCTATTCCCTGTTAAGAGTTCCCAATCTAAACGAAATGCCTAATTAATCAAGGCACAAGTAATTATATATTTTTTTTAACTTAGGGTATCTACTCCATTAGCCAAACGACGCACTATGGCTACAGTTTGTGGTAAAACTCCCACTAACATTGCAAATGCTTCATTCGGTAGCTGACTGACAACTTCTGGTGGAAAATATTGTTCAAATTGATCGAGAATTCTTTGAATTCGCTGCTGGGGAACTGGATTTTCAGTGATTTGCTTGATCAATCTAATCCACTGTCGTCTAATTAAATAAGACTTTTGACGGTCTTCGGATGAATTTGTTGTCAGTAACATTGACGAAACATTTCCGATGGGTAATACGTGAAGACAATCGCGGTCATAATCACCACCCACAGCCGCTCCGGGACCGGCAAACTCTGCGTGATAACCTTTAAATAGTATTAGTCCATTTCGTCTGCGACTATTGACCATAAAAACCTTCCCACTATGGAGTTTTGTCAGTAGGTCTGAGCCATAAGATTGCTCAAGTCCATCTGGCATTACAATATAGTCAAGAAAACAAGTGTCGGGATAATAAGTTGATACCATAGCGGTTTGATAGCGTTCGTGCTTTTCGCTATCCATCTTTTATAAGAATTTTAATCAATCAAGGAACTAATCTAAACTTAATCTTGCAATTCTCGATGAACTCAATCAATACAGCTGTTAGTTTTGCTATTATCTAAAGCTTTATTGTGCGGATTAACTTAAATAAATTTAAATCAACTAGGTTGACTAATTGAGTAACCATATTTTATGTGATTTAACTGCATTTGTCTTCCAGTACAGGAATCTTTACTTAAAGTTTCCATAAAGATAGCCATTTTATATACAAAGTTAGTGTAAGGCATTAGTTAATTTAAGTGTAATGTTACTGAATTGCTGATCAAAGTTAATTAAATATGCTTTAACTATCTAAAATTTCAATAAGTCATCAAACATTTGCTCTACAAAAATTAGCTTACTACAACTACATCCGCAATATTTTAAAGAAAATATGAATAAAATCAATAATTTGCTAAAGTTGTTGTGCCTTTATCCTTTTATCAGTTATCAGTAAACAGTTATCAGTCACGTTTATATTTGGGAAAGTTTAAATAGAACACCATACGCCCCCCGGTTTACTGTATGACGCTACCGCCTCACGAGCAAAGCTAATACTGTTCACTGATTTAAATTGCTTGCTCACTGCTTTGTACACTAAATATATACTATTTATTCTTCTCTATTGCTTCAAAAAATGTTGTACAGATAGCTTTTATGATAAAACTAACGCTATTGGCAGATAAATCAACAGATAAAACCGATCTAAAACAAATATTTTTTAGAGAAAAAATATCATTAAGAAATATAAAATACATAGTTACTAATTTATACTTTTTGAAAATATACCAATGTTCATATTGGTTAGGACATCATCCGCCAATTGTTAAGGGAATAGGGAATAGGCAAATGTCTTAACAATTGTGGCTACTGCTCTAATTATCAAATATTTTTGGCATTCATTAAACATTATATAAATTATTCTATGAAAAATAAAATTTTCTTAACACTGAATCAATGCTAAGTCGAGTCGTTAGTTTACTTGTTTATAACTGATCTAATTACCTAAATTAAATATTGAATATTTTATTCAAAAAAATCAGATAATTTAACAATCAAAAAGGTGTTTGTAGAGTAACATTTGTCGCGAATGTCGGAACAAAAATGTATTCCAATTAGCATCAACTTGGTGCATCCGGTATCCCAACTTGAAATAAAGTTGCCGAGCTTGATGGTTATTTTCCAAAACATGGAGATACAAATCGTTAAATCCCCATTCGCTAACGACTTTTTCGCAGCTAGTTAATAATGCACGAGCCGCTCCTTGCCTGCGGTACTCTGGATCTACGGCTAAATTAGATAAATAAGCAAAACTTTTTCTAGTACCTGTGTGAGTCCAAGAATCACCTAAACGCACGCTTAATTCTACCGTTGCCACTAAATTTGAGCTTGTGTGTTCGCGATTATCAACGGCAACCAAACAAGCATGGTGGGGTACGGAGGTAGCCAAACGATGTCTTAAATCTTCGTAAATGCCCAAACGCAGCAATGGAAAAGCCCATCCCCATAAACCATCACGGGAGTGGAAGCTTTCAGCGATAATTTGGGCAACACCAGTCAAGTCGGCAGGTGAGCAGAGCCGAATCTGAAATTGCGAGGTGATTGGGGTGGTAGCTACTGCAACTGGCTTTTGCTGCGATGGAACAGAAAAACAAGGAGTCGCCGGTACTCCACCCTGCGACGGCGGACAATAAGGCGACTGGAGTTCCCCGGTCAAGGCTAATTTGCTGTTAAAGTTATTCATCGAAAATATGCATTACTATTCGTACAACACCATCCGTTCTGATCTGAAAACTTTAATTGAAAAATCTAGAAATTGGGATTCGGTGTGGGATGTTTTTGAAGATAAGCAAATGGGGGCAAAGTGGAGGGATTATTGCTATTAGCTAAAAATATCCAGCAAAAACTGTCGATTTTTTGTAGCAAAACAGACAATAAACCGAATTGGCGGACAATCGCAATACTTCTTTTTCCAACTATACAGCTAACTGACGCGGTAATGATATTGTGCAATACAGAACTTTTTAGCCTCCTCAGTTTGCTCCCTACTCCCTCAAAGCGAGTGATTGATAGTAACAAGTTCTCGATCAAATACTGCACCGATGGCACAAGTTGTAACTTGATTAAAAGCTTTGTTGGCATTCTCTGACATAAGTACAAAGAATAAATATTCTAATCTATAAGATAGTACTTTTTACTTCCACAACGCCAATTTTTACAATTGACCACTTTGATTGCTAAATTAACTATTTTATCAAAATATCTCAAAATATATCAGAAATATTTAATCGCTATAGGAATCCTGTTTGATTTTTGTTGGCGCAAGCCTCGCGAAGCCTTATTGATCTGTTGGGGACAGGGTTGGGGGGAATAGAAACTGTACTGAGTTTTGTTCAATATTCAAGTAGGACTCCTATATATACAGTTACACTTTGGCACAAGGTTTTCAGACTGATACGGTGACTTTCGTTTCCCATTGCTTTTGATCAAGCTGTAGTTGAAGTTGCAGGTGTATACGCAATTACTACATGATTATGGATAGTTTGCCTAAGCTAGTAAAATTCTGTTACTTAGTTCTTTAACAGCTAAAAGATTAATTATCATTCAACTGACAAATAAAACGGTGATGGAATTGATACAATATAAATCTACATAACACCAATAGATGGAGACGCTATCTCAATAATTTTACGTAAGCTAATAGTTTATTAAAATACTCCTGCATTAACTATTATGATTGTGATATTGCCGTTCTAATTGCGATCGCCATCAATAAAATTTACCATCAGATGTTAGTGTTGGTGCTAAAACGGGAAAACTAAGACGACATCTACTAGGTGGATCAATCTAGCTAGCGTAAAAAACTGTCTTGTGTAAGTGTAATTTAAATCAAAATTATCGTTGGGGGGTGAAGAGGCTACAACATATTGATTATCCAAAACTGAAGCTGATTATCAACTCTGGGGGGTGCTTTTCTTGACTAATGTCCAGCGATAAAGCTCTCGTTCTTTACAGTAAGCAAACTGCCGATTGCAGTTAAAATACTCTCTGATAAAATCGAATGTTAAAACATTCCTACCTAATTAAACTATTTATCCGACTGCCGTTACTGCATGGAAGCGGTGCATGAAATCCCAAGTAAACAAAAAACCAAAAATATTGGTTGTCGATGACGAACCCGACAACCTAGACCTGCTATACCGTACATTTTATCGCGAATATAAGGTGTTACGAGCCAGTAGTGGTCCAGATGCATTAGAATTACTCGCAAAAGAAGGAGATATATCAGTAATTATCTCCGATCAGCGAATGCCAATGATGAGCGGTACGGAATTCTTGAGTTTGACGGCTACTCAATATCCAGATATTATCCGAATTATTTTAACTGGCTACACTGATGTCGAAGACTTGGTGGAAGCTATTAATGCTGGTAAAGTATTTAAATATGTAACTAAACCGTGGGAAGCGGAAGAGCTGAAAGCTGTAGTACGTCAAGCTTTGGATACTCATAACGTTCTCCGAGCGCGTACTCATGAACTAACACGGACATTACGTCAAGAATCCCTGCTCAATTCTGTAAC
This sequence comes from Richelia sp. SL_2_1, assembly GCA_012033205.1. Classification (GTDB taxonomy): domain Bacteria; phylum Cyanobacteriota; class Cyanobacteriia; order Cyanobacteriales; family Nostocaceae; genus Rivularia. The sequence continues at coordinate 43,135 of JAAUSO010000026.1, forward strand.
TAATACGATTCGCAGCGCTTTAGATTATCGGCAAATTCTCCAAGCAATTGTAGATAATGTCGGTGATATGTTGTCGTTAGATGTATGTCTTTTACGTCCTTTCCAGAATGGACAGTTAGTTTTACAAGGTTTTATTTATCAAAAAAATCTTCAAGAAGAATTAGATAATCATGTAGAAGAGAAAAAACAACTTGCATCCGAATTATTAGCTCATGGAGTATGGGAAACTCGCGAAGTTCAGGTAATTTATGATGCAACAGAAGACGAGCGTATTCAACAAGATCCCAATTTGGAACGCGATCGCCATCGGGTTTATCAACAGGCTAAAATATGTTCTAGCTTAATAGTACCGCTGATTTGTCAACAGGAATTGATGGCTGTTTTGGCACTGCATCAGTTTCAAGAATGTCGCGATTGGGAAGATTCGGAAGTAGAGTTAGTGGTAATGGTGGCAAATCAAGCGGCATTAGCTTTATCTCAAGCTCGTGCTTATGAACAGGTACAGGCTCTTGCTCAACGGGAAGCATTGGTTAATACTATTACTAGTGCGATTCGTTCTAGTTTAGATCCCCAAGAAATTTTTGCTGCTATTACTCAACAATTGGGACAAGCTTTACAGGTGGATGGTTGTATTTTGTCTTTATGGACTGCCGATTCGGAATTTGTTGAATGTGTTGGCTTATACGATAGTTTTCAGGATTTACCGATTCAGCAATTACCCCAGTCTTTAGCACCAATTAAGGAAAATCAAATACTGCAAGAAATACTGCAAACTCAAGAGCCGGTAATCATTGCGGATATAAATCATTGTCCTTTTGATGTCAAAGGTTTTGATTTAGCTTTGAAAATGTCAACTCGCTCTTTAATGATAGTTCCATTACTTGCCGACGGTCAAATTATCGGTAGTATTACTTTGAGGGAAAGTAAAAAATCACGCCATTGGCTCAAGTCAGAAATAGAGTTAGCTGCATCTGTAGCAGTTCAAGCAGCCCTTGCAGTTCAACAATCCCGACTATATCAAAAAACTCGACAACAAGCCGAACGTTTGCTGGAATTAGACAAACAAAAAACTGAATTTTTTCAAAATATTTCCCACGAATTCCGTACCCCGATAACTTTAATTCAAGGGCCGTTAGAATCAGCGGTAAATGCGGGGAAAGGATTATCTTATGAAGAAAGTATCATTGCTTTGCGAAATTCTAGGCGTTTGCTGCGATTGGTAAATCAACTACTCGATTTGCAACGTTTGGATGCTGGGAGAATGCAGCCAACTTTCCGTAAGTGCGATTTAGTGGAATTTGTCAGTCAAATTGTCGAATCATTTCGTCCATACTGCGAGAAAAAAGAATTACATCTGCTTGCACAATTAGATGATTGTCCGCCAGTTTATTTAGATATGGAAAAATTCGATAAAGTAGTTTACAATCTGCTGTCGAATGCCATGAAATTTACCAACCAAAACGGTACCATTACTGTGAGAGTACTTTCTACGGGTGGCGATTGTATTTTGCAAGTAGAAGACACCGGAATTGGTATTGCTCAAGAACAAATTCCTTTCTTATTTGAACGTTTTCGTCAAGCAGAAGGTTCGGAAAATCGTTCCTATGAAGGTACAGGTTTAGGTTTAGCTTTGGTTAAAGAATTAGTAGAAGTTCATGGAGGTAAAGTCACAGTTGATTCGGTGTACGGAAGCGGGACAAATTTTACCATATCCCTCCCATCGGGAAGCGCTCATTTAAATCTAGAGCAAGTAGTAGAAGAGGAGAGTAAAGTTAATCTCACTCGTGCTGCTGTCGAGTTAGCTGATTTAGAATTAATCGAATCAACAGATAGTCATACTGAAGATATTCCACAGCAGTTATTGTTAGCAAATCTGGAAAATCAACAGTCAACAACAGGAAAAGGACAATTAGTTCTAGTTGTTGACGATAATCCAGATATGCGAGCTTATGTATCAAGTATTCTTCGTCAAGCAGGCTATCAAGTCAAAACAGCTAGAAATGGTGCAGAAGGTTGTAAAATAGCTAAGGAATCATTACCTCAGTTAATTGTCACCGATTTGATGATGCCTGTAGTCACCGGATTAGAGATGATTCTGACCATACGCTCCCAGGAGACTCTTAAAGGAATACCAATTATCCTCTTGACTGCCAAAGTTGATGAAGATACCCGTATTGAAGGAACCGAACGCGGTGCAGATGCTTATTTAGCTAAGCCATTCAATGATCGAGAACTTTTAGCTGAAGCTCGAAATCTCTTAGCTTTAAAAGAAAACGAACGCAAAGTTGTAGAATTAAATACTTATTTAACAGAATCCGTACTTCAGCGCTTTTTACCTCCTGCTTTAGTGCGAAAAGCCGCTACTGGTGATTTAATTTTAGATTTACGCCCCGAACCTCGTTTAATTACAGTTTTATTTAGCGATATAGTTGGTTTTACTCAATTATCAAATAATTTAAGGTCGCGAAAAATCGCCGAATTGCTCAACGAATACCTAGAATCGATGACAAAAGCTGTATTTGATAACGGCGGAACAGTAGATAAATTCATGGGAGATGCGATTTTGGCTTTGTATGGAGCGCCGGAAGACTTGACACCCAACGAACAGGTACGCCGCGCTGTCAATACTTCTAGAGCTATGTTACGCGGGCTTGCTGAATTGAACCAACGCTGGCAAGAGCAAGGTATCTTTGATGCCGATGGACGTAATGCGCTTCAGTTTCGCTGCGGTATCCATCAAGGTACAGCGGTTGTCGGAATGTTTGGTAGTTCCGAACGTGCCGATTATACTGCGATCGGTCCTTCTGTAAATATTGCTTCTCGCTTACAGAATGCTGCCGAGCCTGGTACTATTCTTGTTTCTGCTGCGGTAGCGGATTATTTGCAGGAAGAAGAAATTATTAAGGGTAAACCTTTGGAATTGAAGGGAGTAGATGAAACTGTTCTAACTTTTGTCGTTAATTAGGCACTAGGGAATAGGATAATCACAGAAGTCGGGTTTTTACCAGCAATATCGATCGCAAACTGATAATTTTGCTCAAAACCCGACTTCTTACCTGACGAAAAATTCCGCAACAGGGAACAGAGAACAGAGAAAGGGAGACAAAGGAATAGGGCTAAATTTCTGCTCAAATATGTAAATCGATTTATTTTTCTACTTGGCTTCTAAATCAACCTGTATTCGACGATAATCACATAAGTCGGGTTTTTTCGTAAAATATCTGTAATACAACAGAAATGTGATCAAAACCCAACTTCTCACTAATTGCTCGTCATTTCTCTAATTACCGATTTTGATATAGATAATAATTAATTATAGATATATGACACAATCGGTTGCAGAAAAAAGTTTATTTCCAGAAAAAACCTGGAGACGACAAACTGATTCACCCAAATGGTGGATTGCTTTTTCTTGTGGTTCAGTTATCCTACATCTATTGGCGTTCTGGGCGCTCAGTTTATATCAATTTAACTTATCACAGCAACGGCGATTAGCGGAGCTAAACACCTCCGGTGTAACGCAATCTGTTGTCGCAATTGAATTGATCGACATTTCTCCCCAAAAATCATCACCAGTTCAACCAAAACCAATTCCACCCAAGTCATTAAATACTTCCCTAAACCAAGCCGCAAAACCGATTGTTCCTCAAAATTCACAACCTACGACTAAACTAAGTACGGTAAAACCTGCCATTACTTCTATTGATAGGGATGTTATTGCTTTTGATAATCAAAAAATACAGCAGCAACAACGTCAATTAGAATTAGAATTAGAACAGCAACGTCAATTAGAAGCCCAATTACGTCAACAAGCAGAACAATTGCGTCAAAGACAAGTTCAACAACAACAATTAGAAGCTAAAATACGTCAACAAGAATTAGCACAACAACAACAACAACAATTAGAAACTCAACGTCAACAAGAATTAGCACAACAACAACAATTAGAACAACGCCGATTAGCGCAACAAAGTAAGTTAGAAGCCGAAGAACAACGTCAACTAGCAACCCAACAACAGCCTCAAAACCCCGTAGATGGTGAACAAATCGCCGATGCTCCCACTAATGCATTAGGACAAACTCCACAACAGCGCACAAAAACCTCACCAGTTCCCATTCAAAATCAACCTACTCAAAGTGGAGGAATATTAACTGCAAGTTGGAAAATCGATACCAATACTTTTTTTAAAGATAAACCAGATAATCTTGCACAACCTTTAAAAAGAATTAATAGTGATATACCCCTTCCTCCTCCCCAAGATGGTAATTTTCAACCTAGAGATTTTTTGGTGTGGCTGACAATTGATAATCAAGGCAATTTATTATTGATAAAGGTAGATGAAGCAATACCCTTAGCACAAAGAAGTCAATATCAAGAGTATGCCGAAGAAATTTTCAAAGATCAGAAATTCATTCCTGCAACCGCGAATAATGGCGATAAACCTGACTTGAGTAATTTACCCATACGTGTCAATATCAAAAACATTTCCGAATAATTTCCGAATAAATTTTTGAATAACTTGATTTTTATTTATCAATGTAATATAATAGTAAAGTTAAAAACAATGCGGGCGTAGTTTAGTGGTAAAACCTTAGCCTTCCAAGCTAATGATGCGGGTTCGATTCCCGCCGCCCGCTTCACCATAGGTTAAAAAATCAAAAAATAACTCTCAGATTATCTCTGAGAGTCAAACATTTGCCATGCATATCAGACTTAGACATAATTATTGCCTAACTAGTATTTAACCAAACTTACCGCTAATGTATTCCTTAGTATCCTGCTGTTGAGGATTTTGGAAAATGCTTTCGGTGTGGTCGTATTCAACTAAATAGCCAGTACGGCCTCCTTTTTCCCCGACTCGAACATTAAAAAAGGCTGTCATGTCCGATACTCGTGATGCTTGCTGCATATTATGAGTAACGATAACAACGGTGAATTGCTCCTTAAGTTCTTTAATCAACTCTTCTACCTGTAGAGTAGACTTGGGGTCAAGAGCAGAACAAGGTTCATCCATTAAAATTACATCAGGTTGAACTGCGATCGCCCTAGCAATACACAAACGTTGTTGTTGTCCCCCGGATATGGATAAACCGCTTTGTTTTAGTTTATCTTTGACTTCGTTCCATAAAGCGGCTCCTCTGAGAGAGCGTTCTACTAATTCATCCATATTACCTTTAAAGCCATTAATTTTGGCTCCAAAAGCAATATTGTCATAAATTGATTTGGGGAACGGGTTAGGTTTTTGAAATACCATGCCAATTCTGCGACGTACTTCTACAGGATCAACTTTGGGGTCATATAAATTTTGACCGTTATAAAGAATCTGACCTTCGGCACGGAATACGTCAATTAAGTCGTTAAGACGATTAAAGCAACGTAGTAGAGTACTTTTACCGCATCCAGAAGGACCAATAAAAGCTGTTACTTGATTTTTGGGGATATCCATATAGATATCCTTAAGTGCTAAAAATTTACCGTAGTAAACGTTTAGTGCTTCTGTTCGTAATACCGTTTGGGTATCGTTTGCTGTCGGAATTTGTGTAGCCATAAATCTTACGTTAATTATTTCTCAGAAAGCTTAAAAGCCGTAATCCTAGTCTTCCCAATGTCTGGTGGTATAATAATATTATTTGTTCTGTTTGGCTTTCAATCGCAATTGAGTTCGTACTATTTGCTACGAGTTGCCAAGCGAGCAATAATACTAGAAATCAAAACTAGTAAAACCAAAATCAGAGAGGCAGCCCAACCAACAGACTGCTGATTTTGGTCGAAAGAAATTGCAAAGTTATAAACCAAAACAGCAAGAGAAGCAGTTGGTTCGGTTAAACTTCTCGCCCAATAGAAGGAGAACAAAGCAGTAAATAGTAAAGGTGCCGTTTCTCCAGCTGCGCGAGCTACAGATAAAGTTATACCAGTCAGAATGGATGGTAAAGCCGCAGGTAATACTATTTGTAGAACTGTTTGATAGTTGGTTGCCCCTACCCCAATAGCTGCTTGTCGCAAATCTTGAGAAACTAATTGTAAAGCTTCGTCAGTAGTTCTAACGATAATAGGCAGCATCAAAATTGCCAAAGCCACACCACCAGCGATCGCAGAATATCCTCCAAAGGGTGCAACTAAAATACCATAAGTTACAACACCAGCAATAATCGAAGGGACACCACTCAATACGTTAGTAGCAAAGCGAATCCAACGAGCTGTTTGTCCTTTGCTGAATTCTGTCAAATAAACCGCTGCTGCAACTCCAATGGGTACGGTGATTACAGTTCCAATTCCCACCATAATCGCCGTACCGAGAATAGCATTACCAAAACCACCGCCCTTATCCAAAGGTGCTGGAGGTAATTCTGTAAACAAGTCTAAACTTAAACTACTAAAACCTTTGATCAGCAAGTAAGAAAGTACTAACACCAAAGGTAATAAAGCTAATGCGCCGAGAATAAAGATGACACCATTCATTACATTATTAAACAGTGTCCGGGGAGAGCTAGAAGAACGATTTAAACTATCGTTTCCAAATGCTCTTTGTGGCTGGTCTGAAAAACTAGTCATAATTTAATACACCATTACATTACAATCGCTTAACTCGCAATACTATTAACTCTGCCAAAATATTCACAATCAGAGTCAATATGAATAACACAAAAGCAGCGTACATCAAGGCACTGATTTGTAAACCGCCCGCTTCTGCAAACTGATTTGCTAATAAAGAAGCAATTGTATTGCTAGGTGCAAATAAGGAAGGACTAATTCTGTTGGAGTTACCAATTAACATCGTAACAGCCATTGTTTCCCCCATCGCCCGCCCAAGACCAAGCATTATGGCGCTGACAATACCAGAAAATGCCGCTGGAATAATCACTTGTAAAAGCGTTTCCCAACGAGTACATCCCAATCCATAAGCAGCTTGGCGCAAGCTACCAGGTACTGAAACGAGCGCATCGCGAGAAATTGCTGTAATAATTGGTAAAGTCATAATTGCCAGAATAATTCCAGCAGGTAACAATCCTGGACCACCAATTCCTCCTGATTCGGGACGGCTAAAAATTGGTAGCCAACCCAAGTATTGATTCAGCGATGTACCAACAGTTCCCAAAAAAGGAATTAAAACGAAAATTCCCCATAAACCATAGACAACACTAGGAATCGCTGCTAGTAGTTCTACTAGAAAAACCAGTACAGTTTTTACTGATACAGGCAATATATCTTCGCTTAACAATACAGCAGTACCAATACCAATCGGTACGGCTATCAACAAACCAATAAAAGAACTAGCTAAAGTTCCGTAAATTTGGGGTAATACTCCGTATTGACTTCTTGGTGGGTTCCAATCGGTTGTCCCTAAAAAACCAAGACCAAACTCTCTTAATGCTGGAAGTCCCTGAATGCCAACCTGAAATCCGATCCATAATAAGAGTGCGGCAACACCGAAAGCGAAAACTCGTGTTACCCAAATAAAGCTACGGTCAAGCGTTCTATCTGCTTCAGAGCGATTTTTACCTTCTGGTTGTCTACTCTGGGCTGATGTATTCATAAAAAACTATACCCATGTAATAGAGAAAATGTGGGAGCGAACCACATTATTCCTTAACTAGTCAAACGATCATATGCAGTTGAAAGATTAATCTTCAACGGCTAATTTACTTTATAGCAATGTTGTATTCGGGACTGATTTTGTCAGCAGCAGCAGCAACTTTCTCTACTACATTTTGAGGTAAAGGAACGTAACCGAGTTCTGAAGCAACTTTTTGACCTTCAGTCAAAGCATATTCAATGGTCGCTTCCATCGCTTTGGCTTTTGCTGGATTGTCATACTTCTCGTAAGCTAAAATCCAGGTATAGGTAACGATAGGATAAGATCCCTCTCCTTCTGGATCATCAATAAAACCACGGAGATTTTCAGGTAGTTCTACTGCTTCCAAAGCTTTGGATGCAGCTTCGTCGTTTGGTGCAATAAATTTGCCTGCTTTGTTTTCCATAGCAGCCATAGTCAGATTTTGACTATTAGCGTAACCATACTCTACATAACCAATAGAACCGGCAGTTTGCTTGATTTGAGCAGTCACACCTTCATTACCTTTAGCACCAATTCCTGTAGGCCAAGATACAGTCTTACCTTCCCCAGGACCGCTTTTCCACGCTTCGCTAACAGCACTTAAGTGCTTGGTTAATACACCAGTTGTACCGCTACCATCGGAACGATATATAACTGTAATGTTTTGGTCGGGAAGATTTACTCCGGGGTTAGCCGCAGCGATTTTGGGGTCATTCCACTTAGTAATCTTACCGAGTAAAATATCGGTATAAACCGCACGTGGTAACTGCAAATTATCGACTCCGGGCAAATTGTAAGCGAATACAATACTACCAGCAGTAACAGGTAGTAACAATACGCCTCTAGTTACCTTAGCGATTTCTTCATCCTCCATTGCCACATCGCTGGCACCGAAGTCAACTGTACCTTCGATAAATTGTCTAACACCAGCACCACTACCAACTGATTGATAGTTCACTCGTAAATTCGGATATTTAGCGCTAACATCTTTGAACCAACGCTGATAAAGCAAGGCTGGGAAAGATGCACCTGCACCATTCAGGTCTACATCTCCACCCAAATCCAATTTGGTGCTAGCAGCAACATCGGTAGCACCCCCAGGAGTGCCTTCTCCAGCAGTATCATTTCCTTCACCGCCACAAGCTGCCAAAGCGACAGTAAGTGCTAATACTGAGAGCAAAGAAGCTATTCGAGACTTATTAGCTACAAATTTATTAGAAAACATGGATGTGCTAGTTGAGTAATTTTGCAGGTATCGTTTATAATATACCCCGAATCAGTAAAGAGAAGGTTAACAAAGTTGGATAAAGTTCGATTCTAATGTTTCTTTATACTCATTCCGGCAAAAATTTATATTTATTATTCAAATAATTTATAGTCAAAAATCTTCAGATTATTTAGCCATTGAAAAGAAATAAATAATACATTAGAACTTGTGTATTATTACTATCAGCAAAATTTATTCAACAGCAATAGCAATATCAAAGCGTTTATATATAGGACTTAGCAAAAAGGCATATTTTTCTTGTCGGGTGCTTGTACACTGCAGCAATTCTTAACCCAATCATATGAAAGTGAGAGTACGGCACCACCCGAGTTGTGTGACACTTGCGGCTATTCCTGATATAAATAATAATGCTTACTATGTGAGCATAAATTTTTTCACGTCTACCAATAGTTAGTCCTCCGTAAGATTCTTTTCTCCTAATATACGGAGAGGGGTGAGGTTATGAGTGTATTCTATTCAACTGAAAACCGCTATATTACCTTTTATAGTAGTACTGCAGTACTACATAATTAACATCTTATCCGGATGCGAATATTGAAGATAGGAGAATTTAAGTATTGAATCAAAATGCATAAAAGCAAAGTTGATGACTTTAGCAACCTAAGTCAAATTTTGGACATTAGGTAGTTAGACGCATTAGAATAGGATGCGATATCAGTAAAAACGGTAAACCTTGATAAAACTATATAAAAATCTATAAAAATATAAGTATTTTTTTAATTAGTGGTCTGTTCTATTTATTGTGGTGGTTTGAGGGATTGTGAGCCGAAAGGCTGGTTTATTGTGAATAGGGAGCGACAAGCTGCCATTACAAATATTGGAATCCTTGCAACTAATGATATATACCATTAGTCAGCAGAGAATAGTCATATTATTTTCCCCTTTCTGTATGAGAATCTGATAAATGCTAGCTGCATCCAACCAATTGTTATGGTCAATGATTGGCTTACTACTAACTATGTGTGGTACCTTCCAGAAAGCCTATATTACTATCCTACCTTGGAGTTGGAGTAACCACGGAATTCATGCTTTCCCTTTAGGTGTCAGTTATCAAATTGGTGGAGTGTTGTTAGTCGGTTGTTTGGGAGGTAATAATGCCGGGGCGCTTTCCCAAATTGCCTACTTGGTTATGGGTTTAACTTTGTTACCCGTATTTACTGACGGTGGAGGTATCGGCTATGTCAAGCTTTCCCAGTTCGGTTATTTACTAGGTTTTATTCCTGGGGCTTGGATTTGCGGTTTTTTTGCTTTTAAAGTTAGACCAAAATTAGAAACTCTCGGATTTAGTTGTATTTGTGGCTTGTTAACAGTTCATTTGTGCGGTATTAGTTATTTGGTCATTACTTATGCTTTAGGTTGGCAAGGTTCGGAAAAATTATCTTTATTGCAAGCAATTAAAGAATATTCATTGTTTCTATTGCCGGGACAATTCGCTGTAGTTTGTGCCGTTACTCTAGTAGCATACGTACTGCGACATTTAATGTTTTATTAGTTGACAGTTGACAGTTATCAGTTATCAGTTAGCAGTTATCAACCACCAACCATCAACTATCAACTAACCACCAACTACTACCTCATGCTTTTAAAAAATCGTTTATTTTGGATAGCTGCTATTGCCGGTTTTATTTTGGATCAATTAACAAAATACTGGGTGGTGCAAAATTTTAGTTTAGGACAAACACAGCCACTAATAAAAGGAATATTTCATTTTACTTATGTTCAAAATACAGGGGCTGCTTTTAGTCTTTTTTCAGGGAAAGTAGAATGGTTACGCTGGCTATCTTTATTAGTAAGTGTGGCATTGATAGCATTCGCTTTATTTAGTCCGATTTTAAGTCGTTGGGAGCAATGGGGATATGTTTAATCCTCAGTGGAGCTATCGGTAATGGTATTGATCGATTTTTACTAGGGTATGTTATAGACTTTCTTGATTTTAGACTGATTAATTTTCCTGTATTTAATTTGGCTGATGTATTTATTAATATTGGTATTGCTTGTTTAATAATTGCCTCTTTTCAAAAAACACCTTCAAATCATCGTTCTTCGCGATAATAATCAGTTATCAGTTAACAGTTATCAGTTATCAATAATCAAATTTCCAATTGAGAAGTTGGGGCTAAAAGTTAGGTTTTCTCAGATTTTTAAAATATGAGTGAAAAAACTCTGCGCCCCTCTGCGCTTACCAATAATTCCTTTGCGTTAAAAAATATATAATTCTAATGCTAACAGATTTGATATGACAGATATTGATACTAAAAACCCGACTTCTTTAATATAGTTGGGTTTAGAAGTCGGGTTTTTTTGAGATTTGGAAGGGTTATACAGATATTTATCCGAAAAACCCGACTTCTGCGGTTATCCTCGAAATCTTCAATAAAAAAGTTCTGGATACTCACTAATGGTATTAGTTATAGCTGTGAAGCCAATCACTAATCTTAGAGAAACCAGAACTTTTTTTTAACCCTTATTATTATGAAGGTTTTTTAACTAATTGACTTTTATTGAGGAGCTAATATCCCTGCTCCATTATCAGGAGTTGTTTCTTCTTCGGTATCGCTAGGGGAATTTGAGTCTGGAAGAGTTGTGTCTCCTGGTTGATTCATATTGGTAGGAGCATCATCTTCACTCGGAGCGGCTTCAGGAGTTACACCACCAGGCATTGGAGTCATATTGGTAGGAGCATCATCT
>JAAUSO010000156.1 GCA_012033205.1 Richelia sp. SL_2_1
TTGCTCGGTTGCAGATAAAAGGTATTGAAGTTAGAGCCGGATTCACTCGTAATGGTAAATCAAAAGGGATTTCATATTGCATTGACGAACAAGCATTTAGCGGGACTAATTTGGGTGCTGCTTATACGTTCAATGGATTGCAAAAATATCTCGGTGTGGACTACCAAGAAAAACGGGATTCGGAACCTATTAAAAAACTAATATCTAATCCTGATTTAGCTCAAGAAATGTTTCTTCATCAGCAACAACATCAAGAAGTCTTAAAAAGACAAAAAGAAAAGTTATTAGGTTTTGAAAGATAAGTGCTTTATAAATTACGGAATTTGTTACGTTATTTGATTGAAATAGGTACGCCCGGATTGCGCGTAATGTTTGATTAATTCGGACAAAGAATATTGCCAGGACATTGATTATTAATAAACATTCATTTTATACGTAATCAGTGACAAGATATGTCACAGTATTTAGATAAAGAACAGCAAAAAAGATTGACTCGCCTGGGAGATGAATTTAGCGTCCATAGTGGCGTAGAACAATCGGGATTAACAATCTTCATTAGATAGCGATATTGCAACAAACCTACTTTTGAGCCGTGTAGCGAGTGGAAGTAGCGGATTCACAAGAAGGTAGGGTAAGCCGACGGAGGTGTTCGCTGCGCTGTTACTGTTTGCGATAACGAGCTACATAAATTACTCGTCATACCGAAACTTTTTAAGCTCGCTATCGCCGCTGCGCTAAACAGTAACACACCTCCATCTTGGCGTTTGGTTTTTTTACTACAAGATGAGATGTGTTAAAACGATACAAATGATAAAACCATATACACCATTATTCGTCTCCGCTGCCCCGAATGGACAGCGGTTTTTACTTGTTATTTAATATGGCGCTCTCAAGAGTTGACCGCTGATTACCAACTAGTAAGCAACGGTCAAAAAAATTAATTATCCAAATACAGATTTTTTTGTACCAAAAGCTGCTAAACCCACAACAGCACCGGTTCCAGCAAAGGCGCACAAACCGATGGGGTAAGCAGTCCCCCCGATAGCTAGACCTGCACCACCAATCTGGTGAAAAGCGTATACTCCTACCGCAGCACCCACCAATGCATAGGTAGAAGCTTCATTAATATCTGCAAAAATATCCATTTAGTTACCCAGAAAAACTAACTTTAGTTTCACTTCTCTAGAATGACTTTTTACTACCGGATAAATTCGCATTTTTGGATGAAGATTTAGCTAACGCACTCTGCATCTAGATAATCAAATAGGCGGGACTGTAGTCCTGCTACCCGACCACGGTGATGCAATGTCGTCGTTTTTGTCGTTGGAGTTGATTTTAGGCGATGGGGAATGCATAATGCTTTTGTAGATGAGACGGTTGTTATTTCAATCTCCAGGGAGGATTAATTCTGTTTTCTCCTGCATAGTACAAACAAATTAGATTACCATCTGGGTCTTTGAGATAGGCTTCTTTCCATAACCATTCTTGTTCAACAGGTGGACTATCAAAAACATAACCAACTGCTTCTAGTTCTTTAACTTTTTCATCAAGGTTATCGCACTCAAAATAAATGGTTGTTGTGGAATTTGATGTTACACAATCAACAGCTTCTAAAGAAAAAGTAGCATCTCCATCTGGACAAAGAAAACGCGAATAATGTAAGTCAGGAGTTGCAACAATCTGAATCAGTCCTAATCCTTTGTAGAAGTTGACTGATGAAGCCATATCCGTAACTCCAGTAGTGACTTGATTTAATCTCACTATTAAAATCCCTCCTCCTCCTGTTCGTCTTCTTGCTCTAACTACTGCTGTATAAGGAATTTAGCTTGCGGAAAGATTGACTGCTGTTGTTTAACAGGCACGAAAAAGTTAACGTCTAAATGTTTTACAGATAAAAATTTAGTATACGTTTATTTCGCTCGCTACAAGCTTGAAGAACTAACACGCTAGTAAAATAATCATTTACTAAAAATCTATATACAAAATGGTTGATTACAAATAATTAGCACACTGACCATTCGTCTACTAATTTCCTTCTAAACCCAAACCGAGCAAAAAGTTCGCTACAATACTACAAGTGTCCAAACGTCTGTATAACAAGCAATTCGCCCGCAAATACTCCAATTTCGTGCAGGGACGATGCTAGGTAACGGTTCCCACACTGTGGTTAAAGGATATGTGACAAGCTGTGACGGTTGATAATATTACTTTTACCTTACTTTATTACGTACTACATTATTACATTGTTAAAGTGTCACAGGTATAGTTGCAATTGTGACAATTATATGTGTGCAAATGAAGTTGTTTGATATATTGATAAAACTTGATTAATGGTCATGAGATGCAAGTGTCATCACTGCCACAGTAGTTACTGAAAAGTAGTATCAAACGTTTTTGCTAACATTCAGAAAATTTTACTCACTCATGCAAAAGAAGAACAGTAATAAGTTAGGATACACATTGATTTAGTTATGATTTGGTTTGTTTGAGATGAGAATTGTTAGACTGGAAATTGAAAATTATCGGAATTTGGATGGAGTAAAAATAAAATTTCATCCTACTATAAACTTTATCATCGGAGAAAGTAACTTAGGTAAATCAAATCTACTCGACTTATTAAACATATTATTCACAAGAAAAGATTTTAGCGAATCAGATTTTTTTAATCCAAGTAAACCAATTAATATCTCCTTCTCATTAGGTTTATCAGCCCTTGAACAAGGGCTATTTGATGATTTGTTTGACCCTAATGATAGAGAAATCATTAATATCATTGCTACTCAGGAATGTCCTGACGAAAGAGTTAGCTTTATACATAAAGATTCGCAAACTATTATTTCTAATAGTAAGTTAAGATGTGTTAATTATATAAAGTATGATTCCTTACGAACCCCATCATCTGAGCTAAATTTTTCTAATAATCGAGGTGTTGGAAAATTTTTAAATCATATCATAGTCAAATATCTACAAAACGAAAATTTACAAGACTCTGATTTTATTATTACTACTAAATTTGATGGAATTTTAAAGGAAATTAATCAAACATTACATAAAATAAAATCTTTCAAAGATTTCTCTCTGCAAGCTATTAGAGAATTAAATAAAGAGAACATATTAAGTAAGCTTATAATACTAGCTGATAATGAAAACAGAACTACAGAAAAATTAGGTTATGGGGTACAGTTTTCGTTAATTATTACTTTGTCAATTCTTGAAAGGTTGCTAAATATAAAGGATTTAGATCAGTACATTGTTGAAGATAGCTCAACTTCTGATAAATGTATTCCTATTGTAATAGGTTTAGATGAACCTGAGATTCACTTACATCCGTATGCACAGAGAAACTTAATTAAATACTTAGTTAAAGTAGTAGATAATAAAGACTCTGATTTTATCGACTTACTTTCTGATATATTTCAAATAAATAAATTACTTGGACAGATTTTAATTGTTTCGCATTCCCCTAACATATTACTGAATGACTACAGACAGTTTTTGAGATTTTATAGAAATGATAAAAATCATGTGGTTGTTCAAAGTGGAGTTAATGTAATTCTTGATGAAGCCCAGCAGAAACAATTATTAAAAAATTTACCTTATGTTAAAGAAGCTTTTTTTTCTAAGGTAGTTATTTTAGTCGAGGGTGATACGGAACTTGGCGCTATCCCAAATTTTAGTGAAAGAATGAATGTTGAACTCGATGAATTTGGAATTAGTATTATTGAAGCAGGAGGTGCAGATTCAATTCCATCTTTGATGAAGCTTTTAGACGAATTCGGTATTCAAAATATTGCTTTAATGGATAGTGATAAAAAACAATCATATATTAACGTTGCAAATTTATCTTTCACTCAAGGACAAGACTTTGAAGAAGACATATATGAAAATTTTGATTTAATAGATTACGTTAAGTATTTAGAAGCAGAATTTATTAATGAAAACAAAGCTAATTTTTTAATTGGTAAAGCTAAAAAAGAAGGTATTCCTCTTAATCATCAGAATATTTCTAATCAATTAGAATTGTTCTCTAAAGATGAAGTTCAAAAGCTTAAAGAATCATCAAAGGAAGATATTCTTAAGAGCATGAGAAAAAGTAAAAGTATTCTTGACGGAGCAGACTTAGGTAAGCACGTTACTAATATTCCTCAAGTTTATAAAGATTTAATAGATAAAGCAGTTGAATTATCAAAAATATGCTGAGACAATCAGAACCGGCTCAACTATTACAAAAGCTTAAAGCCTTGCACAGTGATGATGAAAAACAACTTGAGGCTATTTTTTCTACTTCTAAGAAGCTAATTATTGAAGCTCCTGCTGGTTATGGGAAGACAAAAACTATGATTAGCAAAATTGCTTATTTACTTGCTACAGGACAAATTTATAATCCTAAGAAAGTTCTTGCATTAACATTTAGCGTTAATGCAGCATTTAAAATAAAAAAAGAACTTTCTGAAAATTTACCTCATCTATTAGAGGTTGAAAATTCAAACAAATTCAAAGTTAGCGATAAATTATTTGTTTCAAATTATCACGGTTTTTGTAGGCATATCCTAAAAACATATGGTTATTTGCTGCATTCCAATCTTCAAGAAATAGACTTAATAAAATCTGTTGATGATTCTAAAACAGAAGAAATAACTCGGATTTTTAACATATCTTACGATGCAGCCTGCGTTTTTTCTGCTTATAGTGATGCCATTAAAAATGTAAACCGTCAGTATTTAAACGATTCTTTTAATCAATATACAGATGGTATAATACGAGTTTTTCTAGATAAAAGACACATAAGTTTTAATGGTATCATCGCTCTTACGTTAAAGATATTTATTAAATATCCTGAAGTATTGCAATTTTATCAGGATTATTTTCCTGTAATTATTGTAGACGAATTTCAGGATACTAATATTCTAAGTTGGAATTTATTGCGTACATTAGTTTCTGATAAATCACAATTAGTTTTTATAGGAGATTCCTTACAAAGAATATACGGCTTTATAGGTGCTATACCTGATTTGATGATTGAAGCAGAACAACGCTTTTCTATGGAAAGAATTTCGTTGGAAAATAATTATAGATTTATGAAAAATCCACAAATGCTTCAACTGGATAAAAATATCAGATTAAATGCAGAAAATTCCTTTAAACCTGCTATTCATAAAAATGCAGATGTTCCATTGATATTGGCTGTAAATCAATTAAATGAAGCAGAGCTTATAATACAAAAAATAAATGATTTGTTGTCCACTGATCATGAAAAAACAAGTAAGATTGCAATATTGACACGAGGTGGTGCAACTAATCGTAATACTTGTAAAATTCTTGATGTATTTAATCAAAAAAATATCTCGTATTTCTATGGTCTTTTTAATGAAGATTCACCAGAATACTTAGAATTTCATCAAAAATGTTCTTCTCTATTGACCGAACAATTACGGATTGAATTTAAAATATCGCAAAAGAGTATTAAAAGTTTTTATTCAAAAGTTAAGGAATTTGTTGATATTAACAGGAAACCAACATTTACATCTTTACTTAATTTATTAGATGTCTTTTTGTTTAAAGTACTGCCCATTTATTCATTTTTAAGTATTGAAGATAAATTGCTTCTTATAAGAGATACTTTTGATAATAAAAATTTGAAGCAAAATATGGAACATATTAGTGAGGATATAATTGTTTCCACTATTCATGGGGCTAAAGGATTGGAGTGGGATTATGTCTTTATGCCAGATATGGAGAAGTATTCTATGCCTAATTGGCACGGGCTATGCGGTAATTGTAATTATAAAAGTAACTGTGAATTAAAGATAGAGAGTACGAATAACAAAAAGTTCCTTGAAGAACTAAGTGTATTTTACGTAGGGGTAACAAGAGCAAGAAAACAGATTTTTTTCTCTGCTAGTAAAGAGCGTTTAAAGGCAGACGGAAACCCTCAGCAGACAAATCTCTCTTGTATGTTAGGACTACCTGGCATAACTCTTATAAAGTAACTATGTAAATAATTTGGTCTACTTGCAATAAAAATTTTATTCAATTTTTGAACCGCTGTAAACCAGATTGCAATGTAGCGCATGGCTTACCCTATCGCGCTTCCGGTGAAGCGCGAAGACACTGACAATTCTACAAACAAAGTGTTGTTTATGCTGTCAAATTAATTACTAGTTACTACCAATAAATTTAGATGTTACCAATAGACTTTAAACACGTAATTATAAGTCTTATAAGTCTTAATCAACTGTCTAAACGTATTTAAAGTACTAGAGTAATTTGCTACATTGCTATAAAATGAGTAACGTCAAAAATAGCAAGACTGTGGTGAATACCCACACCTGACACTGCGCTTCGCTACCAAATCTTCAGCAGTCATTGAATTAATCGTGGGGGTTCTATTTCACTTTCTTTCCATCTGGGTAAGGGTTTGGAATAATTATCGCTTCAAAAAAAAGAATACAGGTTTTCCGCCCTTGAATGCGACAACCATAACTTAAATATTAAAATTTATTTTGTTGTAATCGAGTTACAACAATTTTTTATTGACAAATTTTAATTGCTTATGCGAGTATAGATTTTAATCGGTTGTAACTTTTTTCGCAGTAAACGGGTTACAACAATCTGTTAATACACGAAAAAGGCTCCGATGAAAGAGCCACGATTTTTAAAACTAATAAAATTATATGCCAAAACAACCATTTGATGGTGCGAGCTTGGGGCTGAAAACCCGGAAGCAGACGTACATTCATCCTAGTTGGCTATCAAAAGGACTCTCTGGCGATCGCCAATGTATGCTCTCGCTGCATACTCAGGCTAACTACTTTATCCCAAAAGCCGATAACGGGTTTGATGCCCAAGGTTACAAGCTCAGGCATCAAGCAGCTTTGACTGATTATGCGAAGGATTTGAAAGCAGACGGCTACACCGTTCATACAGAAGGTTCTAACAGTTTTTGGTACGAAACAAAAGCTGGTGCGGTTATTTCAGCCCAACCCGACATCGTAGCGGTATGCGGAAATGAGGTGATTGTACCAGATATCAAAACTGGTAAAGAACTGCGAGCAAGTGACATTGCTCAAGTCAAGTTGTATATGGCATTGATTCCAGCCGCTGGCTTGCATGGAATCCGCAAGATTCCTACAGGGCAGCTAGTTCATCAAGGTGAAGTTTCTGAGATTCCAGTTACAGGTATTACTAACGAGTTCAAAAAACAGGTCGCAGAACTGGTTAAAAACATGACGGCAAAAGATGCGCCGACTGCTACGCCTAGCGTACAGGAGTGTCGCTGGTGTCCCCTCAGTCACCTCTGTCCTTTTAAAGCAGAAGATTTGCATAAAGGGACGGGTGGCTGGCTGTAGGTTTTATACCGTGTAGAAAATTTAGTATCTGCAAAGGTTTCTACACTATTCAAATTTGGTTAAGCACTTAATACTGTGCGAGGTAGTACGATTTGCAACAAGCTATCTCGCTTTCCTACTGAATAACTTTATAACTATGGCTATCCCAAAGAGCTATGAGAAGGTCAAACTGGAGAATATTGCATCAATTCGTACAGGTTATCCCTTCCGTACAAAGATTGAGCGCAATCCAGAAGGAACGGTAGGAGTAATTCAAATGAAGGATATTGATGACTACAACCGTCTGGATTTGAGTGATGTTTACAAGGTGAAAGTAGATGATTTATATGAAAAACACTTGTTAAAACAGGATGATATTTTGTTTTGTTCTAGGGGTGTTTCTAACAAAATGGCACTTGTTACCAAGGAAGTTGACAATTGTGTCGCTGCTTCTTCATTACTTGTGATTCAAATCAAATCGCAGAAAGTAAACCCAGCTTATTTAGTTTGGTCTTTTCAGCAAAATAATATAAGAAAACAGATAAATCGGTTAGCTAAGGGTACTAGCCAGTTAATGGTAAATAAGTTGGCTTTAGAAACACTGGTGATTGACATTCCACCTCTAGAAAAGCAGAAATTGATTGCAGAGATTGCAGCATTAAGTCAGCGAGAACAGCAGATTATGGAGAAACTGGCGCAAAAACGCAAGACATACATTGATGCAGTTTTGATGCCGAAGACTGTAAATACAAAATATTTAAAATAAAAATAATACAAATATTCTATATTGTTGTTTTAAATGTGTTGTCTACAGAAAATGCTCCGTATATACATCGCAATAATTTTGTAAGGAAGTAAACCAATGGCAGAAACCGACAAAATCAAACAAGACGAAATTAATAGTATTCTGTGGAATGCTTGCGATACTTTCCGAGGGGTAATTGACCCATCGGAGTATAAAAACTACATTTTAGTGTTTCTGTTCCTAAAGTATATAAGTGATATTTGGCAAGACCACTACGAAGAGTATCAAAAGCAGTACGGGGATGATGACGAACGCATTCTGAGAAAAATGGAGCGGGAACGATTTGTATTACCCAAAGGTGCGAGTTATTACGATATTTACGAACAACGCAATGCTGATAACATTGGCGAACTGATTAATGTGGCTTTGGAGAAAATTGAAGAACATCCCGCGAATAAAGCCAAGTTAGAGGGGGTTTTTCGCAACATTGATTTTAACTCCGAGGCGAATTTAGGGAAACCGAAAGACCGCAACCGACGGTTAAAAAATTTAATCAATGACTTTTATAATCCTAAGTTGGATTTGCGACCTTCACGGGTGAGTGAGGACATTATCGGTAATGCTTACATCTATTTAATTGAGAAGTTTGTTTCTGGTGGGGGTAAAAAAGCAGGAGAGTTTTTTACGCCAGCGCAGATTTCTAAATTGGTAGCGAAACTAGCACAACCAAAACCAGGTGACAGGATTTGTGACCCTGCTTGTGGTTCCGGGTCATTACTGGTTGCGGTTGCCAACGAAGTAGGTAGTAATAATTACTCCCTATTTGGTCAAGAGGTCAACGGCAGTACTTGGGCATTGGCGCGGATGAATATGTTTTTGCACAGTAAGGATGCTGCCCGGATTGAGTGGTGCGATACATTAAATAGTCCGGCTTTGGTAGAACTTGATAAGTTGATGAAGTTTAATGTGGTGGTTGCTAATCCGCCGTTTTCTTTGGATAAGTGGGGGGCAGACACTGCCGATAAGGATACCTACAACCGCTTTTGGCGAGGAGTGCCACCCAAAACTAAGGGGGATTTTGCGTTTATTACCCACATGATTGAAATCGCCCAACCAAAGGAAGGACGTGTGGTGGTGATTGCGCCGCATGGTGTACTGTTCCGGGGTTCAAGTGAGGGACGTATACGGCGGAAGTTGATTGAGGAGAATTTGTTAGATGCGGTAATTGGGTTGCCACCAAATTTGTTTCCGAGTACGTCTATTCCCGTGGCGATTTTTGTATTTGACCGTTCGCGGGAAGAAGGTGGTGTAAATGAGAACCGTGAGGATGTGATATTTATTGATGGGAGTGGTGATTTTCAGAGTGGGAAGAACCAAAATGTATTGCTAGATGAGCATTTAGATAAGATTGTGCGGGTTTACAGCGAGCGGCAGGATGTGCCAAAGTATGCCAGTGTGGTGTCCTTGGAGGAGATTAAGGAGAACGATTTTAACTTAAATATTCCTCGTTATGTGGACACTTTTGAGGAAGAGGAGGAGATTGATATTGCTGCGGTACAGCAGGAGATTGAGCAGTTAGAAGCTGAGTTATTTGATGTACGGGGGAAGATGGCGGGTTATTTGAAGGAGTTGGGTGTTGAAAGTTAGAACTACAAGTATTAATCACACTCCAAACAACTGGGAGATAACTAAAACAGGAAAAATTTGTACTAGTATTGTACCGGGAAGAAATAAGCCAAAAGAGTTCAATGGCGATATTCCTTGGATTACAATCACAGACTTAGAAAATCAATTTTGGATTTCAGAGTCAAAGGCTGGGCTTGCCGTAAGTCGTGAAGAACTGCAAAAAGCAAAGGGTAAAACAGTTCCAAAGGGTACTGTTATTATGACTTGTGTTGGTAATTTTGGTATTGCAGGAATCGCTAACAAAGAATTGGTGATCAACCAACAATTGCATGGCTTTATTTGTAGTCAAAAAGTATTACCTGAGTACCTATGCCATGTACTACGTTCCAAAGAGAAAGAAATGCTTTCTTTGGCAGGGAGAACAACAGTTTTATATTTGAATCGTTCAAAGTGTGAGTCCATAAATGTTCTACTTCCTCCAATTGAAGAACAGAGGAAAATAGCTGAAATATTGGGGACTTGGGATAGTGCGATCACGCTCACCGAAAAGTTAATTGCAGCCAAGCTCAAACGTAAAAAATATCTAATTAAACAGCTTATTATTAAAAATTTTAAATCTCTCGAATTTGAGAATACTTTTCCAACTGACTGGACATTAGTCTCTATTGGAAAAGTTATTAAGCTGTCGCAATATGGTTTGTCAATTGCTTCTGGAGAACAAGGAGAAGTCCCAATTCTTGGGATGCAACATTTATATGAAGGTAAAGTCTTACTAAATAATTTATCTCGTGTTTCTATTAGCCAAGAAGATACTAAGAAGTATTGTCTTCAACGTGGAGATATTCTCTTGAATAGAACTAATAGCTATGATTTAGTTGGTAAAGTAGCAATTTATGACTCAGACCAAACCACTGTATTCGCTTCTTATCTAGTACGGTTCCAGTTTGATACTAGTAAAGTGTTACCGGAATTTGTTAATTACTTTTTAAATTCATTTATTGGACAACAGAGATTAAAAAAACTAGCTACAAAAGGTGTGAGTCAAGCAAATATTAATCCAACTGTATTTAGAGAACAATTTCTAATTCCAATACCTCCTTTATCAGAGCAAAAAACTATAGTAGATATTTTAAGAAAAGTAGATACTGAAATAGAAATAAGTAAGAAATATTATCATTGTCTTGAAACCCAAAAACGCGGATTAATGCAAAAACTCCTCACGGGAGAATGGCGCGTCAAAATTGAGAAAGCAGGACAACAGTTAACGGAGCTAAAAACATGACTGTAGCTATACCCATTCAAGCCATAGAACTTACTCCCGGTAGCCAAATCGTCATTCATAATTTATCCTGGCAAGACTTTGAGCTACTTCTGGAAGACTTAGGAGAAAAACGCAACACCCGCATAGCATACTACCAAGGAACCTTAGAAATAATGTCCCCGTTAGCACTCCACGAGCGTCCCCATCGCATTATTGCTTATATCATCACCACAATTCTAGAAATCCAAGGACGCATCTGGGAAGATTTCGGCTCAACTACTTTTAAACGTCCAGATATCGCTGGGGTAGAACCAGATACCTGCTTTTATATCCAAAATGCCAGTAAGGTCAAAGGATGTACCCAAATGGATTTAAGCATATATCCTCCCCCAGACCTTGCTGTTGAATCAGATGTTACCTCAAAAACAACGCTCAACGCCTACATATCTCTGGGCGTTCCGGAAGTGTGGATTTACAGCAACCAAAAATTAACCATTTACATTCTCCAAGCTGACGGCTACGTTGAATCTCCCCTCAGTCCCACCTTCCCCAATTTACCCATAACAGAACTCATTCCCCGACTGGTACAACAAGCCATTAATGACGGAACCAGTCAAATGCTAAGAGAACTCAGAGCTTTGTTACGGGAGTAAGAACATAATGCCAGACTTCCAGTTTAACGAAGAATATTTATCCCAAATTCCTGCCTTACAACTACTAATAAACCTGGGCTACAAGTATCTACCACCAAAAGAAGTCCACAAACAACGACGCGGTAAACTTAGCAACGTACTCCTAGAAGACATTCTTAACAGCCAACTGCAACAACTCAACCGCATATCTTTCAAAGGACAGGAATATTTATTTAGCGAAGCAAATATCCAAGAAGCCATATTACGACTAAAAAACATTCGCTACGACGGCTTACTCAAAACTAATGAAGCAATTTACGACTACCTTACCCTTGGTACTAGCTTAGAGCAAACCATTGACGGTAACTCCAAAAGCTACAGCTTACGTTACATTGACTGGCGCAACTGGAAAAACAATGTCTTTCATGTCGTCGCCGAATTTAGCGTAGAGCGCACCCGTAGCACAGAAACCGCCCGCCCAGATATCGTTTTATTTGTCAACGGTATCCCCTTCGCCGTTATCGAGTGCAAATCTCCCAAAATTGAAGTTGAGCAAGCTGTTTCTCAATCTATCCGCAACCAGCGCGACGAATATATACCCAAACTATTTACCTACACTCAATTACTACTAGCAACTAACAGAAACGACGTAAAATATGCGACCGTTGGTACATCCGCTAAATTCTGGGGATTTTGGAGAGAAGAATTAGATCGAGAAGAAGACATTGCAACCCTTGTTAACACACCCCTTCCAGAAGACCAAAAAAACCGCCTGTTCTCCGACGAATTTAAGCCAGCGCGTACTTATTTCGATCACCTAGCCGCAGCAGGAACGCGACAGAACACCACTCAAGACCGCACTATTTACAGTCTTTGTCGTCCAGAACGTCTCCTTGACCTAACATACCAATTCACCGTGTTTGACGCTGGTGTGCGTAAAATCGCCCGCTACCAACAATTCTTTGCTGTTAAAAATATCCTTCAGCGTGTCAAACAAGTGGATGCCCAAGGACGAAGAAAAGGCGGTGTTATCTGGCATACTCAAGGCTCAGGGAAATCCCTGACAATGGTAATGATGGGGCGAGCGCTTGCTCTTGACCTAGATATTTCCAACCCGCGCATTGTCCTAGTAACCGACCGGGTTGACCTAGACGAGCAAATCAAAAAAAACTTTGCCAGTTGCGGGATGCAGCCCGTACAAGCAAACTCCGGTCGTCATTTAATTAAGTTGATTGAAGACAAAAAAGTCAATATTGTTACAACTATAATCCATAAATTTACTGCTGCACTACAGGTAAGAAAATTCTCCGACCCCGACCCCAATATCTTTATCCTCGTAGACGAAAGCCACCGCAGCCAGTACGGCAGCTTCCACCCCAAAATGAAGCAGATGTTTCCCAATGGGTGTTACCTGGGTTTTACTGGTACACCTTTGATGAAAAAACAAAAAGATACCTTTAAAAAATTTGGCGGTATAATTGAACCTTCTTATACCATCAGCCGCGCCGTGGAGGATGGGGCTGTAGTACCGTTACTTTACGAAGGTCGTCACAGCGATCAGGAGGTTAATCAAAAAGCAATTGATACTTGGTTTGAACGTTATTGTTTTGGACTTACTGATAAACAAAAGGCAGACCTAAAACGCAAATACAGCCAAGCGTCGATGTTAAACAGAACCGAGCAAACTATTTATTGCCGCGCCTTCGACATCAGCGAACACTACCGCCAAAACTGGCAAGGTACTGACTTCAAATCTGACTTCAAAGCCCAACTCGTCGCCCCCAGCAAAGCCAGCGCTCTCAAGTATAAAAATTTTCTTGATGAAATCGGTTACGTCACCTCAGAAGTAATTATCTCACCTCCCGATAGCCGAGAAGGCTACGAAGACGTAGACGGAGAACCAAGCGATGAAATTCAGAAATTCTGGCAGCAGATGATGAAACGCTACGGTTCGGAACGAGAATACAACCAGCAACTTATTAACAGTTTTAAATATGGTGACAACCCAGAAATCATAATTGTCGTTGATAAACTGCTAACTGGTTTCGATGCCCCCCGTAATACCGTGTTGTATTTGACTCGTTCCTTCAGCGAAGGACATTCGCTTTTGCAGGCAATAGCTCGCGTTAACCGTCTCTACTCCAACGAAGCCACAGGAGCAGAAAAAGAATTTGGCTATATTATTGACTATGTTGGAGTGCTGGGGAAACTGGACAAAGCTTTAACCGCCTACAGTGCGCTAAAAGAGTTTGACGAACAAGATTTGGCTGGAACCCTGGCTAATATCCGAGAAGAAGTCAGCAAGCTGCCACAACGCTATGCGAACTTACTAGATATTTTCAAAGAAATCAAAAACAGCCATGATGAAGATGCATACGAGAAACTTCTCGCTAACGAACAACTGCGGGATGAGTTTTACGAATGCTTAACTTTGTTTGCAAAAAGTTTGGCTATTGCTTTATCTTCAGAACAATTTTTACAAGATACACCAGATTCTACAATTAACCGCTATAAAAAAGACTTAACACGTTTTCAAAATCTCAAAGCTGCTGTAAAACGTCGCTATCAAGAAACCGTTGATTATCGCGATTTAGAACCAAAAATCCAAAAATTGCTGGATACTCACATCTCTGCTACCGAAGTGGTTCAAATTGCTCCTCTCCTTAATATTTTTGATGAGGAAGCATTTCAAACCTTCAAACAACAACAAAGTAACCCCGCATCCCTCGCCGATACTATCGCCAGCGCTACCAAACGTACTGTTACAGAAAAGATGGAAGATGACCCAGCTTTTTACCAACAGTTTTCAGAACTCATCCAACAAGCTATTGATGATTTTCGCACCAAACGTATCTCAGAAGCAGAATACCTGCGGAAAGCCGAAGAAATCAGAAACGCAGTAGTTAACCGTAAAACCGATGATTTACCGGAAGAACTGCAACAAAATCCCGATGTTTTAGCATTCTACGGCTTACTTAAAACCTATATTGAAAAACACATCCAAAACCAAACCCAAGTAGATACTATTAGCGCAGAAGCAGCACTAACCTTCTACAATATTATTCACAATCATGTAATTGTCGATTGGATAAATAACGAAAATATCCAAAGAAATATGATGAACGACATTGACGATTACCTGTATGATGTATTGCGCGACCAACATGACATCCACTTCAACCAAGACGAAATGGATAAAATCATCCAAGAGTCGTTGCAACTCGCAAGACGTAGAATGGCAGCATGAGCGCAAATACCCGTATCATCAACTATGGCAACGAAACTATTGCCTTTGAGGTCAGCTTTTCGGAGCGCAAAACCTTAGATATCTCGGTTCACCCCAACCAACAGGTGACAGTCAAAGCCCCCGTTGATGCGCTACTAGAAGAAATTGACCGACGTGTTAAAAAACGCGCCAGGTGGATTCTCAAACAACAGCAGTTTTTCAGTCAATTTGACCCCCGCACCCCTGCTCGGAAATACATCGGCGGGGAAACTCATCTCTACCTGGGTCGGCAATACCGCTTAAAAGTAGAGATAAATTTACAACCATCAGTCAAACTTAAAGGGCGTTATATTC
Source organism: Richelia sp. SL_2_1 (assembly GCA_012033205.1). Classification (GTDB taxonomy): domain Bacteria; phylum Cyanobacteriota; class Cyanobacteriia; order Cyanobacteriales; family Nostocaceae; genus Rivularia. Next base: position 15,173 of record JAAUSO010000156.1, read on the forward strand.
ACGTACAAACTCCCCAACCCGAATGCACGGAAACAACCCAAAAATTGTTAGAAAACTGGTATTTAGAACGCGCTAAAACTAAATTTAACGAGCGGTTAGATTTCTGCTTTATTCCCTTTAAACGCCTCGGCTACCTTTCCCCTAATCTCCAAATTCGCCGCCTTGATAAGCGTTGGGGTAGCTTAACAGCCACTAACACCATCATTCTTAATCGCGATTTAATTCGCGCTGACTCCAGGAGCATAGATTACGTTATCACCCACGAACTCTGCCACCTCAAACACCCAGACCACAGCAGTGCCTTTTATGACTTTCTGGGTTCCATCATGCCTGATTGGGAAAAACGCAAACTCCGACTTGAGCAGATGCTCGTTTAAGAACAAAGCTGAAGCAGGCGAAACATTTGACAGACGAAGCTTACAAGATTATTTAAGTCGCGCATCCCAGATGTACAGAAATGATAAGGCAATACTCAATTATTTCCATAATCAGCAAGACTGTGGGATAATCCCTCACTTTCTTTGACTCTGCCTTTCAAGCAACCCCTCTACCAAGCCAGAGCGGTTTTCAGCAGCCACCTCTAAAAGTTGTGCGATCGCCTCTTCCACAATAACTTCCTTATAAGGTGCATTAACTTTACCCAGTTCTAGCTGTAGCTCTAAATGCAGTCGGTCTAACTGTTCCAGTATCGTAGAAGAAAGCTGAAAAGTTGATTTACGAACTACTAACTTGTTAACTTTCTGACTTGCCAGCTTGTCAAATTCCTTTTGATTTTGTTTAACTTCCTGACTTACCCTCTGTTTATCTTGTTGACTTGTTGACTTGCTAGATTGCTGAGAAGTTGACTTGCCATCTATATCTGAAAAAACTTGTTGACTTGTTAGCTTGTCGGCTGACTGATTTTTTTGGTCAACTTCCTGCCTATACTCATCTTGTTGACTTGTTGACTTGTTAACTTCCTGATAATTTGACTTACCATCGATATTTTCGGTTACTTTTTGACTTTCTATATTTTCATCTTGTTGACTTGCTGACTTGTTAACTTCCTGTGTATCTTGTTTAGACGTATTGCTAGGTGATGTTTTTTTACGTCTAGTTTGCCGAATTATTGACTTGCTAGCTGGTTGGGAAGTTGGCTTTTTGACTTGCCAAGAAGTTGACTTGTTACTTTTATTAGCTGCATCATCTTCAACTTCCTGACTTCCTGACTTGTCAGCATCAGTAGAAGTTGACTTGCTCAATTCTTCAAATCCTGCCAAAACCTTATCAGTAGAGGTTAAGGGGTCGTTGTCTTCTCCCAAGCGGGCGCGTTTTCTTACCATGTAATTATTCTCCTGCTATAAATTGCGCGATTGCTTTGTAGGGCGCGATT
>JAAUSO010000157.1 GCA_012033205.1 Richelia sp. SL_2_1
AAACTTTGATCATCAAATATATTTCGGTATTACCGAACAATCGAAATAAAAATATTTATATATTCAAACAATATAATTTTAAAAATATTAATACAAGTAATTACACCAAATGATTAATATTGAAAATATGATTTTTGTGATTGATTTGAATAATAAAAGTTTAAAGTGTAAATTTGGTCAAGAATCTCTGACATTTAAGAATTGCGATTACGATTTGACAATGGTTTCAGGTCACGGTAAATTGATAATCTATGGCGACGTATATCTAAAAATTTAGAGCAGTTTGAGAGGCTTATAAATAGGTTGTGTTAATCAGATAAAATACAAACATTTGCTGGTAACTTAACATGAACAAATAAAATGTTTTTTACTACAGTTGACATATAATTTAAAATATGAATCTCTCAACTAGAGACAAATATAGAGCTTTTGAGCTACTTATCTATTAAAATTTAAAATTCAATTTAGATAATTAGTACGAACAGCTTTGAGTAAATCTTGATGTACTATATCCGAAGTTGCGATGATTAACCCCGGTAATTTATAATCCTCGCAGCTATTGAGGGGAGGTAAAGGAGAGCCATCTAAAGTAGTAACAATGCAACCAGCTTCTTTTGCGAGAAAAGCTAAAGCTCCACCGTCAATAAACTGACCAAATCTTTTGACAGCACCAGTTAATTCACCCTTTAAGATAGCATTGAGATTAGGCATTTGAACGGATTGAGAGTAATCATCCACAGCATTAATAACTTGATATTTATTTTTTAATGCAGGAGTTAACGAACTCATTGAGGTACCTAATAATATAGTAGGTTTCGCGGTAGAATTGACTTTTAGTGGAGTACATTCGTCCAAATTCATTTCAAAAGTACCAGTAAAAGTACCGTTCCCTCTCAAAGCATAGAAATAAACTTGTTCGCTGGGAGAAATAGCAATTACAGCTTCATAATCATCGGTATTTAAAATACTGAGAATAATTTGATAATTAGAATGTCCATCCATGTAGAATTTTGTACCATCAATGGGGTCAAGAGTGACTAAATAATCATCTTTTTCTCCTAAATCTATAGCACGAAAATACTTTGTATTAGGAGAAGTTTTATATTCTTCCCCATAAAAACGAATTGACGGAAAATTACCTAATAATGTAACTTCAACAAAATTTTGAATTGCTAAATCAGCATCAGTCAAAGCAGCGGAAAAAAAACTATCTCCTCCATCTTTATCGGGGAGAGCAGAAATTTTTGGTTGTAGAAAACGAGCGTAATTTGCTGCTACTTTTAAATATGGAAGTAAAGTTTCTAAAATAATTTGGGGAGATAACATAACAGGTTAGAGGTTAAAGGTTAAAAAATGATAGTTACTAATGATTGATTAGAAAAAACTAACTTCCAAGTGAAAATTGATTATTTAGCTGTTAAATTTTAATTGTTTTCCCCATCTCTTCTTCCTAATTCATAAACTCCACAACTCATACAAGCAAGAATTCCCGTACTGATACCCCAATTTTCTCCCAAACTGACTTGTATACCCCAATTGCATAAAGTACCAATGATTAAAAATGGGATGATACTAAAAACAGATGCATAGAAAGCGTTTTGTGATTCTCTTGCTTGACGGGTTTTTTCAAATTCCGATTTACTAGTATACATAAATTGCTCAGCAAAATTGAACCAGCGATTTAGTTGTTCGGTTATCCATTCACTCACCGGAGAAAAACCCAGATACAATCCTAAAGACCATAAAGTTGCTCCAGCAATGGCTGTTGTATCTAAATTGAACTTGAAAGGCAGAATATCAATTAACATGGTTTGCGAAAATCAGGTTTGATGATTAAATTAACCTTTAAGCTTAATATTATCTGAACTATCAATTAATTTGAAGATAATTATTTTACAGCATTTCTGGTGATTGTAACAATCTACCTGCGAGTACTTGCGAAAATCTCTTTAATAGTGCGTTTGTCCAATATCGGGAACATTACTGCTTGTATTTCATACTTGTGTTTATGAAGTCTAGATAACCTTTATGGATATTCAGTATTTTTATCTACTTGATGCCTTTTTATATGTGAAAACACACAAACCCTAATTCTACTTATAAAAATAAAATTGCTAACTAACAATTGTTTGAGTATTATTTCCAGATAAGATGATTTTTTCTCAATAACTTTTCATTGAATTATCAGAATTTTTACTGAGGTCAATTCTATTAAAAAACAATCAAACAAAACATCAAAAAATATCCTTGACACTACCCTACACTCAAGTATGATAATACAAATTAGCTGTCATAAATCAAGATTATATAATTCAAAATTATCATTTAAAATTAACTTTTGGTAGCTTGATAAATCACCAGATACAACCATAATCTAAGTAATTTTACAAACATATGAAAATGACTCAACGACAAAAAAAATTATTTTTATTAGGATTTATTCTCGTAAATTTAATAACTATATTACCAGATTCAAATAGAGTTAAAGCGATAGAAAATAACTCTACATTATTAGCGATAAACAACATTTGGTCTTCAGCTTCTTTTCCCGTTGAACGTTTTCAAGCTTACACATCACCTTTTGGATATCGTCGTTCCTCCAATATTAGCAGATGGGAATTCCATAATGGTCTAGATATTGCTGCACCTCAAGGAAGCTACATTCGCAATTGGTGGGGAGGAACAGTAATTCAAGTTGGCGATCGCGGTGCTTGTGGTACTTATATAATTGTGCAATCTGGTAACTGGAAACACAGTTATTGTCATATGCAAGGAAAGGTGGAAAAATCCAATGGTCGTCTTTATCTGATTGACCGTGCAGGTGGAATAAAAATTGCCCAAGGTCAGCAAATACCATCTGGAATCAGAATCGGTAGAATCGGAATGACTGGAAGAACTACGGGACCTCATTTACATTGGGTACTCAGATATGGTGATAATTATGTAGACCCCGCACAAGTACTTAAAGCAATGTTTTCCAACCAACCCCAAACATTAACTAATACATCAACTAGTTGGGATTCTCAACAATCTCAAATCAAAATCGAAGAATCAAAACTTCTTAATCAGTAAGTTTGGGGAAATAGTTACAAATATTGAGAATTATTTGATTTTCTCAAAGTTTATGCTGTCAATTTGATTTGAAAGTCGAATAAATAATTATAACCGTAAATATTATCTAAAAACAACCGTCATAAGTTAGAGATTCCGTTAATTGCAACGAATGAGTACGGGTACATCCGTAGAGCAAAATTGCATTAATTAATATGAGTAATCGTCAACTAAGAATAACCTTCTCAGCAGCCTTTTTTCTGATTGGATTGCTTGTTGTCTGCTTGATTGCTTTATTTCCCGGAATCGAAATCGTTAAAGCTCAAAAAGTGAATCCGAATATAGTCGCAACAGTCAGTAATAATACTTGGGCTGAAGCTTCTTTTCCCGTAGAAAATTTTCAAGCTTATACATCACCTTTTGGTTATCGTCGTTCCCCTACCAATCCTCGAAGCGTTCAATTTCACAACGGTTTAGATATCGCCGCTCCTAAAGGTAGTTACATCCGTAACTGGTTTACAGGTACAGTAATTCAAGTTGACGATCGCGGTGCTTGTGGAACATATATTATGATTAAATCTGGTGATTGGCAACACAGTTATTGTCATATGCAAGGAAATGTTGCTAAACTAGATGGTCATCTTTATATGATTGACCGTGGGGGTGGAATAAAAATTGCTCAAGGTCAACAAATACCATCTGGAATCAGAATCGGTAGAATCGGCATGACCGGAAGAACTACAGGACCTCATTTACATTGGGTGCTTAAATACAAGGGAAAATATGTAGACCCAGGTGCAATATTACGTCAAATGTATGCAGTACAAAGTAGCGATATTCCTAAGTAGGGCTTGCTGTTGGGACTTGAAAAGCCTTGTATTTTAAGACTTAAATGTGATTTTTACTCTAAAAAAGTGCATTCTGTTTCGGGTAAGATTCTGATCATACCTTGAATTTGTAATTGATGCTCGTTCAAAAATCATCAAAAAATAGGGGTGAAACTATTGCAAGAAAGCAAGAAAACCTTTTTCCTCTTGCCTCTTGCAAGAAAGCCTATCCCCTATCCCCACTAGAAGATTTTTACAGCAAACCCTAAGTAGATATCACCAATTGATTTTTGGGTAACTCCGTATATTCAGCAACAATTTTCCGGAATTGTTCCCCCTCGATGGTTTCTTGTTCAATTAATAAATCCACAAGTCGATCTAATAACGCTCGATGTTTACTCATGATTTGACGTGCTTCTTGATAACAAGAAACAGCAATTTCTCGCACCTTCTGATCAATTGCGATCGCCATTTCTTCGGAATACTCGTTGCGATTTCCCCAATCTCTTCCCAAAAATACATCTTGATTCTGAGTTTCTAAGGCAACCAATCCTAAATCGGACATCCCGTACATCGTTACCATCTTCCGAGCTAGACTTGTTACCATCTTCAAATCATTACTAGCACCACCCGTAATTTCTTTTTCTCCAAAGACTTCGGCTTCTGATGCCCTTCCTCCCAAAGTCATGGTAATATTATCTTTCATCCAAGCTTTACTATAAAGCCCGCTATCAATCATCTCTTCATTCGGTGTTTGCTGGGAAAAACCACCAACTCCACCGGAACGAGGAATAATTGTCACTTTATTTAAAGGATCAGCGTGTTCTAAAAGTGTCGCGAGTAAAGCGTGTCCGACTTCGTGATAAGCAATCAATCGCTTCTTCTTACTATCTAAGAGCGGATTCAGAGTTAATCCAATAGTTAACCTGTCAATGGCATCATCAATTTCAATCTGAGTAATCGCTTCTTTACGTCTTCTAGCAGTCAAAATTGCCGCTTCGTTGAGTAAATTAGCTAAATCTGCTCCGGTAAAACCGGGAGTGCGACGAGCCACAACTTCCAAAGAAACCCCAGGATCAATTTTCTTATTACGAGCGTGAACTGTTAAAATAGCTAAACGACCTTTACGGTCTGGTGCATCAACAATCACCTGTCTATCAAAACGTCCGGGACGTAAAAGCGCTGCATCCAGTACATCTGGGCGGTTTGTCGCTGCAATAATAATGATGCCATTGTTACCTTCAAAACCATCCATCTCCGTAAGTAGTTGGTTCAAAGTTTGTTCTCGTTCATCATTACCACCACCAATACCCGCACCTCTTTGTCTTCCTACAGCATCAATTTCATCGATAAATATCAAACAAGGAGCGTTTTCTTTGGCTTTTTTAAATAAATCGCGAACACGGGAAGCACCAACACCCACAAACATTTCCACAAACTCAGAACCGGAAATACTAAAGAAAGGTACTCCCGCTTCTCCAGCAATTGCTTTTGCAAGTAAAGTTTTACCTGTTCCTGGAGGTCCTACTAATAATACACCTTTGGGAATGCGTGCGCCAATAGCAGTAAATTTTTCTGGTAACTTGAGGAAAGTCACAACTTCACCAAGTTCCTCCTTTGCTTCCTCTATCCCCGCTACATCATCAAATTTTACCCCAGTTTTTGCTTCTACCTGAAAACGAGCTTTAGATTTACCAAAATTCATCGCTTGAGAAGAAGCATTGGTTGTCCGACGCAAAAACAGCAGCATCAAAGCAACTAAGGGTAAAATCCAGATCAAGTTGATTAACAGTCCAACAGCCACCCTACTGTTTTGAGAAGAAACCTCTGCAAAATCAACTTTATTATCTCTGAGTTTTTTAATTAATTCCGGGTTTTGATCTAACAGCTTGACTTCTATCGGCTTCTCCGAACCTTTTTCCGCTAAATATACTTTAGCTACTTGCTCGGTTTCGTCAAGTTCCACTCGCTCAACTTCACCCTGCTCAATTTTCTCAATCAAATTACCATAAGTAAAAGGCTCGCTTTTTTCTTTTTGCTGAGCTAAGACAGGTGTTCCCGCAAAAACCCCTGATAACATCAAACTAACTGCTAGCAACCCACCAAAGGCTTTAGACTTGATGGCTGAGTCTTTTGTTAACGCTTTTTTCCCAAAATTAATCATAGATTGTTACCCTTTGTCTGTTGTCGCATAAGGTGGGGCTAATTTCAATAGTTATCGCTTTCAAGAATACAAATAATTTTATTCTCAATAATAAAAGTGTAGCTTCTATAAAAAAGACATTCCCCCCTAATTTCATCTCATCACTCGCTTTTGCCGGACATATATTCCATTTTTTGACAATCAACACCCCTGATAGTAACCATTTTTACATATTTTTTTCATCTAGGCACTGCCTTATATAGCACGTCATTGCTTTATACACAACTATTTGACACTTTTAATCATTAATCGCTACTATACTAATAGTCGTAATGACTTCAAGTTAATCCTAACAAAAAAATTAGAAGTCGGGTTTTTGGGTATAGCTCTTGTAAAAACTCGACTTCTCAGATTCAAATTTATTGTTTAAATGAAGAAGAGAATTAATTATGGTAAAGATAGTAGGAATCGCGGGTAGTTTGAGAGCAGAGTCTTATACTCATCAAGCTTTGCATTTAGCAGTGCAGCGAGTAGAAGCCTTGGGTGCAGAAGTAGAAATTCTGGATTTAAGAAAAATGAACTTACCATTTTGTGATGGGGGAGACGAATATCCCGAATATCCAGACGTAAAGCGATTGCAAGAAAGCGTCAAGCAAGCCGACGGATTGATTTTAGCAACACCAGAATACCACGGTGGTATAAGTGGGGTGCTGAAAAACGCATTAGACTTGATGAGTTTTGAAGAATTATCCGGTAAAGTGGTGGGAGCCATCAGTATTTTAGGGGGACAATCCAATAGTAACTCCCTCAATCAACTGCGCGTAGTTATGAGGTGGGTACACGCTTGGGTGATACCCGAACAAATTGCGATCGGTGAAGCTTGGAAAGCATTTGATAAACAAGGTAAACTTTTAGACAATAAACTATCGGAACGTTTAGATAAATTTGCGGTAAGTTTAGTTGAAAATACTGGTAAATTGCGAAAAAATGGAAAGAGGTGACAAGAGGATAAAGCAGATGGGGGAGATGGGGAGAAATAAATAACTACTATCAACTATCAACTAACTCCTAACTCTTAACTAGTCCCTATTCCCTAAAATAAAAGAATATCCCCGTTATCCTTTGGTTGATAATATGAACACAGCTATTTTTTTAGACTAATATTATCATTTAAAATCGCTTGTAAATTACTAATTTGTTTTTGAATATCCTGCTTTTTAGCTTCTCTAACTTCATTTTTTAATTCATCCTTGTAAACTACAATTAGGTCTTTAATAAGTTCTGAATCTATTTTTCCTAGCTTACCTTGACGATAAATCTTAAGAGCTTCATCTAAGGCTTCATACCATAACTCATTTTGAGCATATATATTTGCTCTTTGACTGCTGTCTGTAACGTTAGACAATTGTGCTTCTAATGCTCGTGGTTTTTGAACTACTTCAAATTCTGCTTTTTGTATCAAATCGCTACCATCTGTACATTGAACTAATACTTGCCATAAATAATGCTTACCTGCTGTTAAGGCTTTATTTGGAGGAAGTTTGAATTTATTTATCCCTGCTCTGGTTTGAGATTTGTGGATTTTTGCGATCGCAATAGTCTGATGCATTTTATTATTAGTGCCGAACTCATAGAGGTGAATCTCCGTCTTTTCAGGTTTGGATGCAAACCAAGCTAAAGTAGGACGTACAGAAGCCGTCTTACCTACAAATGTATGGGGAGCAAGAAGAACGGTTAAAGGTATATTCTCCCCACCTGGGCAACCTCTTGAACCTCCAACTCTGGTATTTTCTTTAGGAGGATTTCTTCTCTGAGGTGAATAATTTGCTAAAGCTGCTGTGGGTAACAATATCAGTGAACTAAGCAACAATCCACTCAACAATCTACGATTAGTTAATTTAATGGTGAATTTAACTGGGATTCGGGACATTAGATGCATCATAATATCAACCTATGACTCTATTTTCCGTAAGAAAACAAAAAACAGTTACATTCCTCAAAAGTTACATTCCTAACTTGCTTAACATAACTTTACAAAGACAATTGATTTTTAGATGATTTTTTTGATTTTTTTCAAGCGCCAAGTTAGTTCACATAAAGTACCTTTAGGAGATACAGGCTGTCGCTTAAAAGTACCAGATAATCTGTGAGCTAAATCCTTACATTGTTTTGTACCTTTACTTTCAGTAGATGAATTAATACCACATCCATTATCTTTGACGCTCAAACTATAGCACTCATCGTGAATTTTCCCAATAACTTGGATTCGTTTAGCTCCTTGAGCGTGTTTTCCGATGTTACATAAAGATTCTTCCAGGAATTGACATAGTTCTCGTTTGAGTTCTATGTTTAAATATTTGTCGTCTATTGGCTCAAAAGAGCGAGTTTTGACTCTGATAGCACTTAAATATTTTAAATCTTTTCTTTGCAAAGTGCTTGTATATACTTCATAAAAAAGTTCATTAACGGGATTGTTTAAATCAAGAATTAAACCGCTTCCTAAACGCAAAATATCTTGATTACTCAGAGCTTCTCTTTTCATAAACTCACCAATATCTCGAATTTCATGATTGAGTTTTTCAAGTTGTAAGATAAGATTTTCTTGTGGTAATTCTTGGGTGCGTAGATGACTTAAAGCATCAGCTAATGTTTGTAAAGGACCATTATGAATTATGGTAAAGGTATGCTCAATAGTACGTTGTCGTTCTTGAATTTTAGATTTTAATGTTCTATTTTGTTGAAAAAAGGCATTCATTACAACAACGTTAACAACTAAAATTAATAAACCTGGGACTACAGGAATCCATAATCCCCACCACAGCAAGAATAAATAACCGGCTGCAATTAAACAAATACTACTAACACTAACAACTAATAAATTATTCCATATTGATTGAAGAAATCGACCCATAATAATGGGAAGAAAACCCCAAATAACTATCCACAAATATTCCCAATTATCTGACCAAGTTTGTAACAGAGGTCGTTGATTTATGACTGCATTAATAATTTGGCTGGTAGCATGAGCGTGATATTCAACTCCATAAATTTCTCCATTCAATTTTAAGCCAGAAATAGCAGAAGTATTTGTAATATCTCTAACAGTTGTAGCAGTCATCCCAATTAAAATTATTTTACCTTGTAGCCAGCTTGGGTTAACTTGATTATTTTTAATATCGTGAAGCGATAAAACCCGAAATCTTTGTTTGCCATTACGAAAATTCATTAAAATTTGGATTCCACCATTATCTGTGTCTACATATCCCCCAGAGTTGGAATCGAAAATAGGGAGTTCTGTAGAACCAAATCGTATAGCATTATAGTCCTGAATACCATTTTCTATGGTAATATTTTTTTCGGCAGCTAAGTAGGCTGTTGCTAAACGTAGAGATAAAGAGAATTTGTCTTGTTTTGGATTATTAGGATTATCAGGACTAGGAGTCATTAGTAAATAACGTCTATATTTACCATCTTGATCTGGAATAATATCGACAAAACCAACTTTTTCTTTAGATAAACTAGCAGGTGGAGAAATTTTATCGGGATATAAAACCTTATCAATACCAATGATATTTTTACTGTTTTTTAATACTTGATGTAACTGTTTACTACCAGGCTCCACTGGTATATCTTTAAAAATATCAAGACCAATCACACTGGGTTTGTAACTCTGTATTTTCTCAATTAGCGATACAATTTCTCTATCTGGTATTGGATATTTTCCTATTTTTTGAATATCATCTTCATTGATACCAACAATCACAACTTTTTCATCTACAGGTTCTGAGGGACGTATTTTTAAAAAATTATCAAGTAGCATCCATTCTAAGAACTGTAATGAACCACTCAAACGCACAAATATAGTAATCAGAATAAGTGCTATACCCGGAAGTGCTGCACCATGCCAAATAGAGATGTTATGTTTGATTATCTGGATAGGTTTTTGCAACATTTGAACTATGATTATTTATCAGTTGTGAGTTAATAGTTAGTGGTTGGTTGATGGTTGTTGGTAGTTGAATAATCATTACCCGAAGCATAGTTACTGTTAATTGATAACTGGTAACTGTTCACTGATTATTAGTCAAGTAATCCTTCTTCTCTGGCTCGAATTTCCGTTTGAATTCGCATATTTTTACCTTCTTGCTTACAATCTTCAGGATAAACATTTAAAGCATCTTGAATTTTCGTCCAATATGTACGCACTGTACGCTCGTGTAGATGCATTTTTTCGGAAATTACTTTATCTTGTAATCCCTCTTCAAATGCTAAACTCAAAACTTCTAGCCATTCTGGCTTTAATTCCAATCCAGTTTTGATATCTTTTGTATGAGTTGCTCCCTGTATTGCTAAATTTACACGAGTTAAAATCTCTTGTTCAGAAAGTCCTTTATCTGCAATAACAAATCCTCCTTGATGTTCGTCTATTTCATACTTAATTCTGACCAAGGCTTTAGTATAACTACTTTGCACCATGAAATTTAAGTCCGGATATTTATTTAATAAATCTTTGATTAATTGAATACCCGTGTCGATATTAGCAATCATTCCAGTTTTTTGGGGAATGGATAAGTCTAATACAATTAAGTCAAATAATGAATTTTCTTTGTGAATTTCTTCTATTTTCTCTAAAGCCTCTTCTGCTGTTTTAGCAATCAAAATCTCCGTGTCTGGATATTGTTTATGCAACATATTAAGGGTTCCAGATATGATTAAATGATGGTCATCTACTATAAGGAATTTTTGCATAGGTCTTCATCATAATTTTTCTAAAAATATAATCATCAGAATTCACTTTATAGTGACTACAATCTGTTGTTTTAAAAAGCAAAAATTGCCAAGCTTCTTTTTTTATACTTCCCGCCAATGTTTTTAGACGAATAGAATAAACATAAATTTTCTTTTTAGTCAAGTGTGAATAATTCAATACAGTTTTATTTTACTAGATTTGAATTGAGTAATAAATGCACAAAAGTGTATTTTTTGGAGATTCTCGCTGTTTGGGAATTATGATATTACATAATCATCAAAAATCAGAGGTTTTCCAAGAGATTGGGGAGAATAGCTTAAAAATTCGGGCACCCCTCTCCTGTCGGGAGGAAAGGGGTGCCTGGAGGGCGAGGTGAGGTAAAATTTGTATTCTACCCAAGTGAAAACCGCTATATTACCACCCAAAATTAATGAGGAGTAATTTTCTTATGAAAACTGAAGGCTATTTATATCTACAATCATCGTACTGGATTCGGGGATGACATCATTATTGAAAAATATACCTGTTTCTTGTGGAGAAACACCAAGGTAATAATCGTTTGAAGAGCCACTTAGTGGAATAATACTCTCATCAAACTGTGTATTTACAATGTTTAAAGTATCATCCCATATTCCGCCATTCAGAATATAATCTTCATTGGTGTCAATTATACTTTCGTATCCACCGTTGATAAAGTATTGAGTTTTATCCCATACTGCTTGTCCTACCTGTTCTCCTAATATTCCTCCGTTAACGTTACCATCCGTAAAATGAATTCCACCATAGAGACGAGAAATACCAGCTTGTTCCGCAGCTTCACTGAAGGTATCCCACTCTAAAGTAACTGGTTCTGAAGGAGTTTTGCCGGGTTCAAAACGAGATTTACCTGTGTTAAAGCTTACAGAAGCGCCAAATTCATCGCTACCTGTGAACAATTCTAGTATTTCTGCACCCGCAGCGCTAAAGCTACTGTGTCCGGAGGTATATTCAGCAAAAGGTGGTGAAGGATTTCCTCCAGGAGTTTGAAAGGTAAGAAAATCAGTTGCTAATATTGTCTGAGTTCCTTCTCCTGGTTTCCATGCATCAATTGCAAACCCCCCAAGTTCTTGATTGAATTCCCCGATTAATCCCAGTTCCCCCAATTCCCGAATTGCTCTGACTGGACGAGTATAATCATAGTGGGTTTTGGCTTCCCAAGTAGCGATACCTGCATCAAACACTGCGTTACCCAAACCAAAGAATAATTGAGCATCTTGATCCAGAGTATTATTATCTCGTGCTGAGACGAATTGTCCAAAGGTCATCCAAGCACCGGGAGGAAAGGAAGTTCCACCACCCATTTCCCAAAACTCTGCAACTATTTTTTGCTCGTCGGTAAGATTAGCGCTGATATCAACTACCTCTTGGGCTTGAGCGATAAATTCGGGGTTAATTACATCTCCAATCAGACTCTGATCGATATCTAATACAGAGCCATCTTCAAGGGTAATTGTTTTCTCTTTTAAATTTATATCTCCATCTACCAGCAAAAATGGTTTTGGTGCTTCTGGACGGAATTGCTCACCAGATTCTAAAGCAAAAGGTGTAACATTTCCCCATTGAGGTGTCAGAAACTTTTGAGTAGATGCTTCTGTACCAGGTTCTGCATCAATCGGTACTGTTTCTGGTGTCCAACGTTCGATATCAACGATTTTACCAGGAGAATTAATGGGTTGATAATTACTGGTAGGTGAATAAGCAACCCCAGCAATTCCATTTAGGCTGTCACCTAACTGGTTAGAACCATCTTGATGACGAAATTCTAATAACTCCCCTGCCATTACATTACCAATACCAGCAGCCGTGGTAATATCGGTAGTGTTATTGCTCGTATCCAAACCCAATTCATCCATCAATTGATCAAAAATCTCTGTTTGGGTGGGGAATAGGTCGTTTAGAACCCGATAAGCAGCATAACTCATAGCTTCCGATTTATTCGCCTCAGTAATTTCCGCATCAGGACGCTGCAAATAATCACCAAGTTGAGTTGACATCGCTGTGGGGTCGTATGCTGACCAAGCGTTGTATGTAGCAGTATGTAGCATTGCATAAGCACGAGATGCAACTGTCGGACCGGGTGATGTATTAATTACAGCTTGTTGAACAGCTTGGTCCCAAAGCACGGAAACTGTTGGAGTCGCATCGTCAACGGTTACTGATTGAGTATTTGGGTCAATTTGAAGTTCAACTTGATTAGCAACTTGTTTCTCCACATTATATTCGTGAGTGGAGTTGGTATTATTATCTAAGTTTGAGTTTTGCATTTTTTTGAGTTAATTATTGAGTAAATTTTGAGTTAATTAATTATTAGGAATTTAGGAATTAAACTACAATCTTGCTTTTTTTATGCGTCCAACTATGATATATTAGCCTTCAATAATTACATTTCCCTGAACTTTAGCTACACAAGTAAGAACATAATCCTCTTCACAATTAGAGTCTTCTTCGTAATAGACTTCTCCAGAAAGCTTGCGTAACTTACATTGACCACAAGCTCCCATTTGACAACCGTAGGGTAATGTTATCCCTTCTTTTTGAGCAGCTTGTAAAATAGTTTCTTTAGCATCGCAAACTACTTCTTTTTGAGATTTAGTAAAAGCTACAACATTGCTTTTTTCAGGCATTGGTGCATAAGACGTAGAGTAAAAATGTGTTGGAGTATCATCAGCTACTACTAATTGAGATTGTTTTTGCTGTTTATTTTGCTTTTTAGAAGAACCAAAGCTTTCTTCATGGTAGTTTTCCATGGGGAATTCTAATTCCCTCAATATTGCTTTTACGCTTTCTCGAAAGCCATCGGGACCACAAACATATACAATACGTTCTTGAAAATCATGGCTAATCGTCTTGATCATCGTCTCGTTCAATCTGCCAGTATATCCCAACCAATTTGGGTTATATTGCCTACCAGTTAAAGTAATAGCTAGTTGAAAATTGGGATGTCGGTTAGCCATGAATTCTAACTCGTGACAAAAAGCTATATCGTTAACAGTTTTAGCGCTGTGGATAAAGACAATATCCGCATTTGGAGTTGTATCACATAACCATCGAGACATTGACATCATTGGTGTGATACCACTACCAGCAGAGATAAATATAAATTTACGATTGGGGTTATTTTGAATTGTAAAATTACCAGTTGGGGGACTAATTTTAATTTGATTACCAACTGTAAAATTATCATGCAACCAGTTAGAAACTAATCCAGGAGGAGCATCGGGTATATCATTTGGAGCAGGAACTCGTTTAACGGTAATTTCTAAATTATGGGGACGTGAAGGAGTAGAAGAAATTGAGTAAGGACGTTTGACTAATTTACCATCAATTGCTAATTCTAATGTTACGAATTGACCTGGTTGATAATTAAATATTGTCGGTGGAGAAGTAATCAAACAAAAGGTTTTAACATCATGTGTTTCTTGAATTATTTGGGAACAATTAACTATTATTTTATCCTGTTTACCTGAATTTATCTGGTGAGAATTATCAGTAGTTTGAGGTTTTAAAAACCAATAAGGATCTGACTTTTCTATTTGTTCTTCTTCAGATAGAAACAATAAGAAAAAATCACCAATTCTTAGATTATCACCAGGCTGTAAAATGCAGTTTTGATTCACCAACACTTCTTGATTATTAAGTCGTGAACCACCAGTACTAGCCAATTCGACAAAGTAATAATTTTGCTGAAAGGAAGTAATTAAACCATGTACTCGACTCACTTCTGGTGTATTTAAAACTAAATCGCTGTTGGGATGTCTACCAATTAGAAATAATAAAGGTTTGTCTGTAGAAGCAACAAGTTTTTTTTCTTGTAAAAAACCTATTTTGGGATTAAATACTGTGATTTTCATGATTAATTAAATCCTGATAAAACATTAACGGCGATGAGTTTTTAACAATGTATTTTGTGTAAATTCAAAGTTAGAATTACTAGAATTATTCATCTGATTTGGATAAATTAGAAATGGTTGCTCGCTGCTGATTTCTGATAGTATGGAGAAATGCTCGTTTTCACTCAAGGCTAATTTTTGACGTATTTCTTGTAAAATTTCTAAACTATTGGAAGAAGTGAAGTTTTTTTGTATTAACCCTTCTAACAGAATTGATTTATAAATTTCTAATCGGTCTCTTTGTCGATATTCTGGTAAAACCGAAGTTAGGATAAACAATTCATTTGATGATAATTCATCGAGAGAACGTCCTTTTAAGAATTGAGAATTATTAATCGATAACTTAGACAATTGACGACGGAAACTATCAAGATTACTATCTCTTTGATACTGCTCAAAACTACGTCCCCAAGTCCGAACTAACCACATGGTACTAACTATTACAACCAAGGTGTTAAATAATAGTTGTACTGGAATCGGTAATCTTAAAATTTCTGGTCTTCCACCGTAAATAAAGAAACTGTTGAAAGCTATAAAGGTGCAAATCGTCAGCATCCTGTGTAAAACTTGTTGCGAATTTATCCGGGAATTGTGTTTTTTGAGATAAGCACGGTAAGCTTTTTCGATTTTACTTAAACTCCAGTAACTTATCGCAACTGTCAAAGCTAATGTTAATGGAACTGCAATGATTTTAGGTATATTAATTGGCTCGTTGAATAAGTAAAAACCTGGTTTCCAAAGTGTTGATAGTTGATTTTCTTCGTGTGTCCAAGCACCGGAGAAGTAATAATCAAAGTTGCCAGCGTATAATCTGTAGTAGACGAAATAACCGATTACCAGTCCTAAATAACCGTACTGTACAAATCTGCGTCCTGGTTTTTGTAAGTCATTCCAGTAAGATTTTTCTGCGTCAATGTCCATACAAGCAGATTTACAGCCGATACAAGCGCTTTTCTCCTCGTTTGTAATTGTATCTACAGTGCGACACATTGATTGAGTTATACTTTGGGGAGATACAGATATCGCATTACTGCCTAATAAACTACGCGGACCAGTAAAAACAGTTTGAACAATGCTAAATGGACAAACATAATGACACCAACTACGACCGCCGTATAAAAATATTACCGTAATTGCACTTGCGATCGCAGTCAATAAAAACAATCCCAAAGCCAGACGTGTTGAGTTAATGAACAAAATGCGGAAGTTTAAGCCAATAAATAATAAAGTAAATTGAAGGTAAAAATGGTTGCGCGTTAACCAAGTATTTTTATTGATATTTAATCTTGGTTTTAATCCTAAAGCGCGAGGAATTTGAGAAAGAAAGTATAAAGGACAAATCCGCCGCCAAGTTTCGTGTCCAAAAACTAGTACAATCATGATGGCGCTGGGTACAACCATACCCCAAAATACTCTTGCACCAATGGGATACGGTTGTTCGTTTAAGGGTTTTCCTTGTACAAGAACTTGTGGAAGTGAGTCACGGAAGGGAGATAAGAAGTTAGTCGGATTAGTTAAATGATGGGTGATGGGGTCGTAAAATAGAGAGAATATTAACAGCAACCATCCAATTACTAGCACCCATCTGATGGTATGCATTGTTTTTTCAGATACTTTACTCAGCATTTTACCTCTAAAAGTAAACTAGTTCCTTAAGTAAACAAATGGATTTGAAAATTAAACTAACTGGTTATTTCTCCTTGAGAAACAATCTGAAAATATCAATATAACCTTTAACCTTTAACCTTTAACCTTTAACCTTTAACCTTTAACCTTTAACCTTTAACCTTTAACCTTTAACCTTTAACCTTTAACCTTTAACCTTT
>JAAUSO010000002.1 GCA_012033205.1 Richelia sp. SL_2_1
GTTGCTAACCGGCTGTTTCCTTTGTGAAGCAGTCGGTTTTAATTAATGAAATTGGTAATGGGTAATGGGTGATTGGGAATTGGTAAATTAAATTTTAACCGAATGGTACGCTTGTTAAGAGTAAAAACATACCCAGGCTTGTTTTGAGGTTCTGCCTGGGAACGAGTCATTACAAGAATGGAAGCTAAACAAGCCTGGGATTCAGCTTTAACCTTCAACCTTTGACCTTTATCATGGATATAGACTCTTTACTACAGCCCTACAAACGTTTTGGCGTTCATTTGGGTTTGGAACGTATTTACAAGCTTTTGGCAAATCTAGGTAATCCACACCATCGAGTTGCAGTAGTTCACGTTGCTGGTACGAATGGTAAAGGTTCTGTTTGTGCTTATCTATCTTCGGTTTTTACTGAGGCTGGATACCGTACAGGACGTTATACTTCGCCTCATTTGGTTGATTGGACGGAGCGAATTTGTTTTAATGAACAACAAGTTACGACTGAGGAACTTGCTAATTTATTGCTGCAAGTTCAACAATCTATAGACTCTCAAGATGAATCACCGACTCAGTTTGAAGTCTTTACTGCCGCAGCTTGGCTGTATTTTGCTCAAAAACAAGTTGATCTGGCAGTGGTAGAAGTTGGGTTGGGAGGACGCTTAGATGCTACCAACGTTTGTGAAAAACCTGTAGTGACAATTATTACTTCTATTAGTCGCGACCATTGTCAACAATTAGGTTCTACTATTACTGCGATCGCAACAGAAAAAGCAGGTATTCTCAAATCTGGATGTGCGGTAGTTATGGGAGAATTACCCCCAGAAGCAGAAATTGTTGTTTGCGATCGCGCAAGTTTATTACAATGTCCAATAATTAAACCCCAGCCAGCACGAGAACTTGGCAATGGTTGGGTTGAGGTGGAAGCTGCTACCAAGCCTATAAAATACTTTCTACCGCTACAAGGAAGCATACAATTAAAGAATTCGGCTTTAGCGATAGCTGCTGTAAAAATTCTCCAAGAGCAGGGTTGGCAAATATCTGAGAAAGCGATTATTGAGGGTATAGCAAAAACAAAGTGGTTGGGAAGGATGCAGTGGACTACTTGGAACAATCATAAGTTATTGCTTGATGGCGCTCATAACCCAGCCGCAGCGTCTGCTCTACGAAATTATGTCGATACGTTAGTTACTCAGTTAAATCAATCCCAAGTTAGCGTTACTTGGGTGATGGGAATGCTTTCTACTAAGGAACACGATGAAATTTTCAAAACTTTATTACGAGCGAATGACGAATTACATTTGGTTCCTGTACCCGATCATAGTTCTGCTGTACCAAGTGAGTTGGCAAAACTAGCTTTAGATATTTGTCCGCAATTAAGTTCATGTAATACTTATGCGGATTTGTCATCAGCACTTTCCACGGTTTTTAAAACAAATAATAATTTGGTTGTTTTGTGCGGTTCCCTTTATTTAATCGGAAATTTTTTGCAAAATGGCTAGGTAATTGGTAATTGGTAATTGGTAATTGGTAATTGGTAATCCGCTCTCATTACAAGGCTCTGCCTTGCGTTAAATCTTGAGGCAGAGTTTCACACCGGAGTTCTCAGTCTCCGCCTGGAAACCACTCAACTAGTACTCCGCCACATTAATTCTGTGGGCTACTACCTTAGTCCTATTTATAGGACTTTTGCTATGAGACAGGGACTTGCAGTCTAAGAGCGGATTAGATACACATCCCGCTTTCTTAATGTGGTGGATTACTAATTCGTAGAATTACTTAGCTTCCCATCAATTGATAAAAAATTGTAAACAAATTATTTTACTCGCTCTATTTTTTTTAATTACTTAATAATCAGTTTGGGTAAGTTAGCGATAGTTATTCCGAGAAATTACTAACATATTCACAATATCTATTTGAAAATTTCATAATTAGAAAGCTCCCTAGTCAAACATACTTACTAAATATTTGCTTGAAACTTTGCGGCATATTTATTAATCCAGTATAAGCACCGAGTACATTTATGATACATAATTGCTTTAATTAATCGGTGTTATAACTAATTAATTGGATGATAATCTTTGCTCTGTCAGGGATTTTACCTTGTTAAAGAGTAGCTTGCTTTAATGATGTTGTTTACAAATGATAGTGGCATCTGTACTCAAGTATCTGTTAAAATTCTGTTCTAGGTTAATTTTAGATTGGGTTTGTCAAATTCATCTGTAATGAGACTGAAAAACTAGCTGTTAAATAATGGTTGAGTTGATAAAATGACTGTTAATCTATAACTTTTCAACTGAATAATTATTTGAATTTGGTTAAAAAAAAGTGAAGGAAGTTATCAAAAATTAGCTGTAATCTCGAATCCGTTATTGATTTTAAATGTTTGAACAAAGAATAAATATGAAGAACCATAGAAAACAAACTTGATCAAAAATAGGGATGAGAGAAAATATGCATATTTTTTTAACTTAACAACTTAATTTGACAACTAAACTTAGCAACTAAATTTAACAACTAAATTTATTAGCCAATATCAAGAGCAGTTTTTAGTTAACATTTGGATTTTTATTTTTTAGTATTCCTACGGGCAAAACAGTGGTTAAAGGCTTAAGTGGTCTGTTTGGTAAATCTAAAACTAGGGTTGGCATCGAGCTTGCACCGCAACGGGTAAATGTAGCCCAGTTACGCAAGCACCGCCAAGGTTTGAAGTTGGATGTTTTAACATCAGTGCCGGTTCCGGAAGGTATTTTTGTTGATGGTCAAATAGTAGATCCACCAACAATGGCACAACTCATCCAAGAGGCACTTTCAGCAAGCAAAATTAAAGCGAGTCGGGTTGCGACTGCGGTACCGGGACGAGAATCGATTGTGCGACTGATTCCGGTACCGGCAGAATTGGACGATAAAGAATTACGAGAAATGGTGCTAAATCATGAAGCTGGTTTATATCTGCCCTATCCCCGTGAAGAAGCAGATGTAGACTATCAAAAGCTCGGCTATTTTGTAGATGAGGATGGCATCGAAAAAGTACAGGTACTTTTAGTTGCAACCCGTAAAGAAGTTATCGATACTTACGTAAGTACATTTCAACAGGCTGGATTGGAGGTTGATGTTTTAGAAATTAGTAGTTTTTCTCTAATTCGGACAATCCGCGACCAACTACGGCAGTTTGGACCACAAGAAGCGGTGGTACTAGTAGATATTGAATTTGACAGTACGGAAATTGCGATCGTTGTTAACGGAGTCCCCCAGTTTTCTCGTACAGTTCCTATTGGAACACAGCAAATGCAAGCTGCCCTGTCTAGGGCAATGAATTTACCTGCATCTAGAGATATGGAACTATTGGAGGGAATGACTATTCCAGCGGCGACTATGGAAGGTGGAAGAACAGGTGTTACTGAGGTCAATCCTGGCATGGCAGCCATGTTGAGAGTATTAGGTGAACTTACCGATGAACTGCGTCGTTCCATCGATTTTTACTTGAATCAGAGTGAAAATTTGGAGATAGCGCAGATATTACTTGCAGGTCCCGGAGGTGGGCTTATACAGCTAGATGAGTTTTTTACACAACGGCTGAGTTTACCAACTACTCAAATAGACCCCGTACAGGCTTTGTCCTTGCAGGTAGACGATGAAGATTATCCCTTCATACAGCGTCCTGGTTTAGGGACAGTATTAGGGTTAGGAATGCGCGAGGTTTAAATAAAATGTATAGCTTAGATATTAATTTTCTCAAAGACCGTGCAAGTACTCAGAAACAAAGTGGTGGTGAGATAAAGAATAAGCCTACATTACCTGCTGGAAGTAAGACACCGATTTTTATTGGTGTTGCGGTAGCTGTATTTTTTCCCGCTTTGTTAGGAACAGCTTTGTGGTTTGTCCAAGGACAAAATGCCAGTATCGATGAGAAGATTGTGGTTTTAGAGCAAGAAAATCAACAATTAGAAGCGAAACTAGGTGACATCAAGCAGATAACAGCGGAAACAGACGCAATTAAAACCGAAACTCAAGCCTTAGTTACTGTCTTTGACCAGATTCGACCTTGGTCAGCAATGTTACAAGTAGTGCGCGATCGCATTCCTGCCAGTGTACGAATTGAGAGCGTCAAGCAAACTGCACCAGAAACTGTAGCAGAAGGTCAGTCAACATCAAATTCTGCCGGAGGAATAGAAATCAGCGGTTCTGCTCGGTCGTTTGATGATGTCAATGACTTCTTACTTTCCTTGCAACAGTCTCGATTTTTTAAATCAGGAGAAGGAAAAATCGTCACAGCAGAATTGACTGATTCTCCCATACCTCAAGGGCTTCCAGAAGGAGTAACAGTAAAAGTTCCTCCAATAGTTAAATACACCATTGTATCCCAGTTGAGCGAAGTTCCAGCTTCCGAATTAATGCGGGAATTAGAACAAAAAGGCACAGTAGGGTTAGTCGCAAGAATTCGCAGTTTGCAAAGAACGGGAGTCTTTCAAAAATGACCTTTAGCGATGAAATGAATTTTGAAGGTGGAGGAGAGTTTGAAGAATCTTCAGCTTATCCTGTGATATTTGGGATTACTTTTACCCCAATAATTAGCGGTATTTTAATTGGAGTATTAGGAATTGCTGGAGCGACTTATATGCTCTTAAACTTTGTCATGCCAGCCTGGGAAAACTTTGGAGAAAAACAAAATAAACAACAAGAATTAGAATCACAAATTGAGCAAAAAAAATCTAGTTTACAAAATATCGACAAAATAAAAGCAGAATTAGCCCAAGCCAAAACACAACAATCTCAAGTATTAGCTGTATTTGCTAACGAAAAGACATTAAATACTTTATTAATAGATTTAAATCGTTTAGTAGAAGCAGGAAATGCTCAATTAAGTAGCAATTCAGTCAAAGCCAAATTACAGAAATTTGCACCATCTTCTGAAGGAACACAACCAGTAATGATGGTTCATTAGGAACATTAGTTGACGGAAAACTTAAACGTAACAGTACCGAAATTGCTATTAGTGGTACCTACGAACAAACCCAATCAATTCTTCGGAACATAGAACGTTTGCAGCCATTATTGTTAGTTAAAGATTATCAATCAACATTGCAACCCGAAGTTATCGAAGAAGGAAAACCACGTCGAACCGGACCGACACCAATCACAACAACATTCAAATTAGAAGCCTTAGTTCCAATGAATCCTCAAGAAGTTGCTGCTGCGGCTAAAAAAGAAGAACCACAGTAAAAAGTTGACAGTTGACAGTTGACAGTTGACAGTTAACCTCTGACCTTTAACCTTTAACCTTTGACCTTTAACCTTTAACCTTTAACCTTTGACCTTTAACCTTTAACCTTTGACCTATTTAAAGTGAGGAATGAACTGTGAAACAAATTTACGGTAATAGTTTTATCTTTGGAACCGCTGTCTCTATATTGTTAGTAAGTCAGCCAGTTTGGGCGCAATCAGCTACTAAAATTACTGGAGTCAAACTAGATCCAGTTGACGGTGGTGTAAATCTGGTTTTAAAAACTTCTGATGGCTCTCGTCCTCAAGTTTTTACTACTAAAAGAGGTAACACTTTAGTCGCTGATATCATCAACACTCAGTTGCTCATACCACAAGGTAGTAACTTTCGTCAAGATAATCCCACCGATGGTATTGCTTCCGTTTCCATCGGTCAACTTGATGCCAATAGCGTCCGGGTGGTGATAACTGGAACGGGTAACGCTCCCGAAACCAAGCCTGTAATGCGAAACCAAAACGGACTTACCTTTGCTTTGATGCCGGGAACGAGTACCGCATCTGATGAATCGCAATCGATAGAATTTCAACCCCCACAAAATAATCGAATAGCCCAATCAGCACCTGCACCCAACCCCCAAGTTAACCTTGAGTCTACCCCTGCACCACCAGCAGGTCCCGGTCAATCGATGAATCAGGCTCCTCCATTCTTACCCAGAGCCGTTGCTCCCCCGGTGGGAGATATTGCGGTATCTAATACCGATGCTTCACCCAGCGTCATCGATTTAGGAACTGAACAGCGTGTACCTCGTTTGGTGTTGAGAGATGCACCAGTACGCGAAGTTTTGTCGCTGTTGGCACGAGCTGCGAATTTAAATTTGGCTTATACCGCTGGTGGTGCAAAAGCTGAAGGAGGAGGCGAAGGTGCTGCTGCTGCGGCGGGTGGAGTCGATGGACCGACAATTTCTTTGGATATTGAAAACGAGCCAGTGCAAGATGTATTTAACTACGTCTTGCGTTTGAGTGGATTAGAAGCGAATCGTAGCGGCAGGACTATTTTTGTCGGTACAAACTTACCTAATTCCACCCGTGATACCGTAATGCGGAATATGCGACTCAATCAGGTTTCCGTTGGTGTCGCTCTTAACTTTTTGGTTGGATTAGGTGCGGAAACTGCCGTGAGTCGGGAACGTCAGGTTACTAACGTTAGTGCGGTACCTGTAGGTCAAGGAGCCGCTCCAATTACCCAGACACAGACCACTACAGAAACTAAAGTAGAAACTCAACGGATTGATTTTAAAGACTCTGCACCTTTACTCAGAGGTTTACAAGCATTAGGAGACGAGCGGACTAATTCTGTTACCTTAATCGGCGACCCTAAAACAATAGAGATGGCTATGGCTCAGCTAACTCAGCTTGATATTCGCCGTCGTCAAGTAGCAGTTAACGTCAAGATTGTTGATGTCAACTTGTTGAAAACCAAAGATTTTAAAACTAGCTTCTCTTTTGGAGTCGCTGACAACTTTTTTAGCGTTGATGGTGGTCAAGCAACTGCAAATACTGGTGGTGTAAATCCACCTTCTTCGGCACAAGCTCGTAACAGCCTTGTGAGTCCAACAATTGTTGGCAACCCTTATGCAGATGCGAATACTTTCATAGATATAAACAACTCGGTTGGTCCTGTTCCAAATACTGGAATAGATGAAAGAAGAATTACTTTAGACAACGCAAATGGTCAAGGCTTTTTAAATGAAAGGCAAGGAGAGGATCTACGATTTTTACAGCGTAGAGCAGGAGTTTCAGGGAATCCATTTAACACTGGTATCACTGAAATTACAGATGGAGAACCAAATATCTTTACAACAACTATTGAGCAAGACGAAAACGGTAAAATTACACGTACAACACAAGTTGAACAAGGAACTCGCGGAACAGTAACATCTGCACTTCCAAGTCTATTCCAGTTTCCTAAGCGATTTCTTGCTTCTTTACAAACTCAAGTTACCAACGGTAATGCCAAGATATTGACTGACCCAACCTTAATTGTGCAAGAAGGTCAGGAAGCTAGAGTTGATTTAACTCAGGAAGTAGTTGGAAACATTGAAAGTACATTTGTTGATACTGCTGGTGGCTCAAGAGAAGTTAGAAAAGCTGGTAAAGAAAAAGTAGGTCTAACTGTAGGAGTCAAGATCGAACGCATTGACGATAATGGTTTTGTTTCTTTATCAGTAGCTCCTTCTGTTAAAGCACCAGCAGGTCAACAGGATACAGGACAAGGATTTGTAACTTTAATTTCTGAGCGTTCTCTTCAATCTGGCTTGGTTCGGATGCGCGATGGTCAGACGTTAATTCTGAGCGGTATTATTCAAGAATCCGACCGGGTAACTGTTTCTAAAACTCCTATTTTGGGCGATATTCCTATTATCGGTTCGCTCTTTAGAAGCACAAACAAGAATAACCAGCGTAATGAGGTAGTTGTATTACTAACACCTCAAGTTATGGATGATTCGCAAAATTCTTCTTACGGCTACAATTACAAACCTAGTCCAGAAGTACGCAGAATGTTGCAGAATGGCGGGTTGAAGTTGCCTCAGAATTAAATTAATTTGTTAAAAATCCCAAATCTATGTAGAGACGTAGCACTGCTACGTCTCCATCCGTTTGCGGACAAACCAGTGTTTATCTTAAGTTAAGAAGTCGGATTTTTTAGAAAAACCCGACTTCTGTTGATTTGATTAATCTTTTTTATACAAAATTTTTGATGTACGGGGCTTTTGCGTTATTCCCCAAGATATGGAGACGTAGCACTGCTACGTCTCTACATGACGAAAAATACCATTAAAAACAAATTTTGCTGCCGAATTGCGTTCACGTAGTGTAAGCGAAGCGATCGCAAAATATCAAATCAACACACAACTTTACAAAAGTTATAACTAAAAGTTTACTTTTTTAATTAATTAGATAAAAAATTTAAAATTTTAATTGATCAGAAATTAAGAGAAAAAAGGAAAAATATGTGTAAACAAAAAAATCATTGTAATTAGCTTCTGAGAAAAACATTTGTTCTCTGTATTGCCTCTAAAATCTTGTTTTTGGCTATTTATCCTCCCAGCTTTACTCCCCCTATTGCTAGCCATAGTTTTTTCGGCTGTTACCCCTTAAACACAGCATCCCAACTGAACATTTGTAGCTTTGAGCAGAATGTTTTGAGTGCAAAAAATCCGCTTTGGATATGAAAAATCCTGAAAACTATATAAAATAATCGTTTTATGTATCCACTTAGGGCTACAACACCTTAGAATGATTCATTGAAAAGTCTAGCTGATGGGAGTTACGGCGGTTTTAAGCATAAATACTCAAAAAGCAGGACTTTTAACAATCTCCTTTCAAAGGATGCAAGCAAGGATACATCAGGGGTGTCTGCACCCAAACGCACAGTAAACCGACACGGAGTTTGACATGAATAAAGGTGAATTAGTTGATGCTGTATCTGAAAAGGCTAGCGTCACCAAAAAGCAAGCCGACGCAGTTTTAAGCGCTGCTTTAGAGACTATCGTTGAAGCCGTTTCTTCGGGCGATAAAGTGACGCTAGTAGGATTCGGTTCTTTTGAATCTCGCGAGCGTAAAGCACGGGAAGGACGCAACCCCAAAACTAATGAGAAAATGGAAATTCCAGCAACGAAGGTTCCTGCTTTCTCTGCTGGTAAACTCTTTAGAGAAAGAGTTGCTCCCCCAAAAGAGTAAACTTTCTTGAGTTCCTAAACCTTTTTTTGATGCGGCAACCGAAACACGGGGGAAATCTAGCTTGGGCAGCAGCGGTAGCTGGTTGTCCCCGTGATGCTATTTGGGATTTTTCTGCCAGTATTAACCCTTTGGGACCTACCGATAGTACTGCTTCGGCTATCAAGTCCAATTTGGGTAATATCAGGCACTATCCCGACCCAGACTACAGTGAACTAAAACAAGTTCTGGGTCGCTTTCACAACTTGCCTCCTGAGTTTATTTTGCCGGGTAACGGTTCAGCAGAATTACTTACTTGGGCAGGTCGGGAATTAGCAGAAGTTGCTGCAACAGTCCTCCTAACTCCAACCTTTGGCGACTACTATCGAGCTTTGAGAGCATTCAATGCTGAAGTGTTGGAGTTTCCTATGTCGTTAATTATCCCAGATTTGTCATTGATTCTTGACAAATTAAATAGGACAAAAGACAAAGGACTATTGTTGAACAATCCCCACAATCCCACAGGTAAATTATTCCTACGGGGTGGAATATTACCTTACCTCAAAGAATTTGCTTTAGTGGTAGTGGATGAAGCTTTTATGGATTTTCTGCATCCTTCGGAGCAACAAAGCTTGATTGATGTGGTGCAGGAATATCCTAATTTAGTTATTTTGCGTTCCTTGACCAAATTTTATAGTGTTCCCGGATTGCGCTTGGGTTATGCCATTGCTCATCCAGAGCGTTTCCAAAAATGGCAAACTTGGCGCGATCCTTGGGCGGTAAATTCTCTTGCTGTAGCTGTTGCGATCGCAGCGGTAGAGGACAAAGAATTTCAGCAGCAAACCTGGGAATGGCTACCAAAAGCGAGAAATGATTTATTTGCAGCTTTAGCCGATATCCCAGGCTTGCAGCCCCTTGAGGGCGCTGCTAATTTCTTATTAGTAGAGTCAAAGCATTCAGTTATCGAGTTACAGCAGAAATTACTTAAGCAGCATCAAATCTTGATCCGCGACTGCTTAAGTTTTCCGGAATTAGGCGATCGCTATTTTCGGGTAGCAGTACGTTTGGAATCGGAGAATCAGCGTTTGGTACAAGCAATAAGGGAGATTTTGGATTTTGGATTTTAGATTTTAGATTAAAGGTTAGGAGTTAGGAATTGTAGAGACGTAGCAATGCTAAGTCTGTACCAGAGTTAGGAGTTACCAATTACCAATTACCAATTACCCATTACCAATTACCAATTACCCATTACCCATTCCCAATTATTAATGTCTTTTGATTACGATATCGTGATTATTGGTGGTAGTCTTACCGCACGGGAGGCTGCTTTGAAAGCTGTTCAACGAAGAGCAAAGGTTGCTTTGGTTGAACCGCTGTTTCGTCATGATTTGATTCAGCTTCAAGCTATTGGGGAGGTTGGTAATTTTGTTGGGAAAGTTAATGATTTAAATCGATTTGGTGTTTGTACTCAAGGTGATGGGGAACAAGAATATCAAGTTTCTTTGGAAAAAGCACTGCTGTGGGGTTCTGCGGTTGCTGCGAATGTTCGAGAACAGCTTTCACCTGCTTTTTTAGCGGCTCAAGGTGTTGATGTTATTCTGGGTAGCGGCTATTTTGAAGCTTCTTCAAAATTTAAAATTAAAATTAAATTCAAACTTAAATTTTGTTGTCAATAACCGTAAATTAACTGCACGTAATTTTTTACTGGCTACAGGTTCGGTTCCAGCGGTTCCACAAATCGATGGATTGCAGCAAACGGGGTTTTTGACATTATCGAATATTTGGCAGGTTCTAGGCAGTTCCCAGCCGCCGAAAAACTGGGTAATTCTTGGTGGTACACCCCAAAGTGTGGAAATTGCTCAAGTTTTAGCAAGGTTGGGTTACAAAGTTACCTTTATAGTTAATAGTCCTTATATTATTTATCCCCTTGATTCAGAAATTGCTCAGTTACTACAAGCACAGTTAGAAGTTGATGGAATACGAGTTTTTACGCAAACTACTGTAACTCAAGTTCGGTTAATAGAAAATAAAAAATGGCTACAAGTAGGAAATACAGCCATGGAAACCGATGAAATATTAGTGGCTGTTGCAGAAAAACCTTTTATAGAATCGTTAAATTTAGCTGCGGTGGGAGTAAAGTATAATTCTCGCAGTTTACTAGTAAATAAAAAGTTACAAACTACCAATCCTCGAATTTACGCTTGTGGAGATGTGATTGGTGGTTACAATTTACCAAATATTGCTGATTACGAAGCGAAAATTGCGATAAAAAACGCTTTGTTTTTCCCTAGAGATGAAATCAATTATCAAACTATTCCTTGGGGAATTTTGACTCAACCAATGTTAGCCCAAGTTGGTTTAACGGAAAGACAAGCTAAAAATAGATATGTTAAAGATGAAATTTTAGTTTTGCGACAGTATTTTAAAACATTAGCAACTGCTCAATTGACAGATGAATTTACAGGTATTTGTAAAATAATAGTTCATTGTAACGGTGAAATTTTAGGAGCATCAATATTCGGTTCCGAAGCAAGAGAGTTAATCAATATAATTGCTTTAGCGATGAGTGAAAAAATTAAAATTGATAAATTAGCTAATTTATCTCCAGTTTATTCCAGCTTTTCAGAAATAGTCGAAAAAACAGCATCAGAGTGGAAAAAGCAAAGATTAGAACATTCGCGAGCGCAAGATTTTTGGGATAGTGTTTTTCACTTTTTAAGAAATTGGAACAGTTGACAGTTGACAGTTGATGGTTGTTATTTTCTAGTAACCACTAACCACTGAGTAAGAAGTCGGGTTTTTATCACCATTTCTGATGTTACCGATAGAAGCTGGTAAAAACCCGACTTCTATGATTGTCGTCGAACTGATTTTAACCACCATCCACTAACCACTATCCCTTCACTCCCGATTACTCTTCTTATCTGGTAAAGTAGCACTACCAATACCTTGAAGAACACCACGAACAATTAAACCGACTCCTCTACCGACTATTCGAGTGAGAAAGAAAACTACACCGTTACCTAAAAAGGATAATAGGGATTGTAAACGAGGTGTGGCTGCATCTCGAAATTCTAGTAATAATGTTACTACTAAAGGAATTCCTCCGAGTTGTGTTAATTCGTTGTTACGGGGTGCATATACAAAGAGTTTGGCTATTCCTCTAGGTGCAAATACTAATAATTCGTAACGACTCTCGAATATTTTTTGGGCTTCTCCGACATAATTTTGCCAGCGATATTTCCAGGATAAATCGTTTCTGAAGCGCTCGATTTCTCTGGTGGAAATTAATTGGCGGTTGTAATAATCTTTTTTGAAAATTTCTGTATCCGCAAATCTATTTAATAATGGCTGCATCACAGCGTTAGCGAGATGAATCAGCATATTTTCTAATATCATGGTAGCGTGTTCGTTGGCTTCTTCGCTACCAGGTAAATAAGATGTGTTATCGATATATAATTCTGTTTGAAAGATTAAATAGGATAATAATTCACTTATTAAAGGAATTTTATTAATAATTCCTGTTTGTACTATTACAGCATCTTCTAATAAGATATTAACAATTTCTAATTCTATTCCTGCTGTTTTTATTCTGGTAAATTTACCAAAAAATCTTTGATAGCTGCTTGCCATATATCTGACAATAAAATGTATTTTACTTCATCTAATCGATGAATTTCTAATTCAGAATTACGTAATTCATCAAGAGAATCAGCAAATTTTTGTAGTAATAAATAAAGTAAATCTCTCTTTTTATCTTCTCGTAAAATATCTATTTCTAAGGGAATATCCGTGACATTTTGTAAATTGAATTGAAGTTTATTAATACAAGATGCAAATAATGTTGCTTGTAAAGCTCTAGGGCTAAGTAAAGGGGGAGCGAAAGGATTACTTATAGAGTTTCGCACAACAATAGAGCTATTTAATTTGGGTAATGGTAATTCAGTAGCACCAATAAAAGAATTTTGTGCGGGTTGCTGTTGCGGTTGTGATGAATCGAATAAATTATCGAGTAACCATTGTGCTGCAATTAGTTCTCTTCGTCTTCCTGCTAAAATAGCTTTGTTTAGTAGTGTTAATCCGGGAATTTGCAGTTCTGTGGTAACTTCTTTCAAGCTAGTTTTGATATAATTAGTTCCCGAACCGTGCAAATTATTGCGTAATTTATTAATTAGGGAGTTTTGATATTTATCTTTGTTCCGCTGAATTTTTCCACTTTCCCATTCTGCGAATTCTTGGGTTTGATTAACCCAATAAGAATTTCCTTGTACAACTTGTTCCATGGCAACAATTAATTCCGAAACAGGTGTACCCTTGGGACAATAACCGTTTACTCCCGCAGCTTTTAAAGCTATGAGCATTCCGGGTTGGAGAATGTGACACAATAGCAAAATGGGTA
This sequence comes from Richelia sp. SL_2_1, assembly GCA_012033205.1. Taxonomy (GTDB): domain Bacteria; phylum Cyanobacteriota; class Cyanobacteriia; order Cyanobacteriales; family Nostocaceae; genus Rivularia. Next base: position 13,334 of record JAAUSO010000002.1, read on the forward strand.
AATTTGGGTATTGATTTTTCAACTGTCTAATCAGTTGTAAACCCATTTCTTGGCGATTGGCAGAACGATTGTTATCTGGTTCTAAAATTACCAAATTTACTCGATTCGGGTCAATCTGTGCCAATTCTGCTAGAATTTGCAATGCGCTGGTGTAGGTTTCGGCTTCTGCTACAACTTGCAATTCCGGGAATTCTTCGAGAGTTTGACGTAATCCCAATCTAAAAATTGGATCGGAATCAATTAACAATAATTTTATAGGGCGATGGCTCATAGTTTTGTACAAATAACAAGGGGATGGGAAGATGGGGAGATTGGGAGACAAGGGGATGGGGAGAAATAAATAACAACTGTCAACTGTCAACTCCTAACTCTTAACTCCTAACTCCTAACTTCTAACTCTTACATCGACTGAGTATTTAAATGAACTTTAGTATTCGACATTGGTTGACAGAAAACTATATCGAAATAAGTCAAATAAAAGAGTTTTCGCAACCACAAATAACGGGTGTAGTGTTGCGAATGATTCGGGATATGGAAGTTAGAAGCCCCTTAGCGTTTGATATATGTACTTTAGCAGAAGTTATGGAACTTCCTTTAGGGGTTGTTTGGGATGAAATTGGTGTATTTGCTCGGTTAACACAGAGTATTCTCACTGTATTGGGACAAAATAAGCCTTTTAAACGTAATGAAGCGACTTGGTTGGCTTTTCAAGTTGCTTATTTACAAGCTTTGGAAGAAGTTTTAATTGAGGAAGAAAGTCTCTCTCGGATTTGGTTGGAAAGGACTTTATTACCGAAGGATAGGGAGATAAGGGGACAAGGGGATGGGGGGACTTTCGGAAAAGGGGAGAAGTTATTTGCTAATGGTTCGGTAAAAGCTTTGCGGGATGAGCATTTGCAAGCTTTTGTCAAAATTTTCCGTGGTGAGAAACTCAACGATGTACAAGCGGAAGAAGCGTTACAGAAGGTTACTAATTCTTCTTTTGTCCAACAGATTAATTATATTGCTGTAGCTTGGTTAGTTGCCAATACCGTTCCAAAATTAGAAGCGGAATTGATTATTCGACGTTTAGAACATAAACTTTTGGGACATTTAATTGTAGTTGTCAGCGAAAATTCGACAACTTTGGTTCAATTACAAAAATTTTTAAAATCGGAAATTCGCTGGAATTAAGAACTACGGAAATTCATTGGAATTCGGACGATAAAATTGATTTTAATAAACAAAAATATCGAGCCAGCTTAATTAAAAAACTCGGTGAACCACTATTAATAGAATCATTCGCTCTTAAAGATGTATACGTTCCACCCAAAGGTATTCCTCTACAGGGAAATTATCAGCCAGTGGATTTAATGAAGTGGGTGGTTTCCCAATTAGAAGATTTAGAAACAATTACTGTAATTGAATCAGATAGTGGTTATGGAAAAACCAGTTTTTGTGAAATATTTGCTGCAAGGGTAGCGCGAAAGTTTTACCCAGATTGGATGCCGATTTTAATTAATCTCAGTGATATTGAAGTTGGAGAAACTTTTTTAGAAACTATTGAATCTGCTTTAATAAATAACTACACAATCAATTTACCTGATTGGCTCCAAGTTCTTCATCATAAATATTTATTCATACTTGATGGTTTAAATGAATTGTCTAATAATAGTTCTGTAAACGCCATTTTTATCCAGCAATTATTTAAGTTTCAACGGGAAAAAAGACATAAAATTATTTTAACCAGTCAAAGTTGGGTTTTACAAGATATTGGTAGTAAAGCCGCATCAAAATTACAGAGAATTAAGATTCAACCTTGGGGACAAGATGAATGGAAGCAGTGGTTTGCCAATTTATCAAAAGTCCAGTCGATGACTGTTGCTCAAAACTTGTTTACATTATTAAAAACAAATAAAGCATTTTCTCAAAACTCTCACTTTTTACTTGCAGAATTTGTCCGTCATCCTTAACGTTATATTTACTTGCCGTTTTACACAGCAATAAACTACTTGACGATGAAATATTACAACTAGCAACCAATCCTCAAATTACAAATAGCGCTACGGTATTATGGAGGATTTACGAGGGTGTTAATCAATGGTTATTGGGTTATTCATCCGGTATGGTTTCCAGATATATTCATCCCCAAGAATTACCTGATGAAATAGAATCTGTAGCGCTGAAACTTTTATTATCTGGGAAAAACAAGATTAATTATAAAAGTGATTGTAGTAAACTATCAGCATTTTATTTTAAACCATTATCCAATATCCAATTTTCTCACTCTCAGTTAGGAGAATACCTTTGTGCTAAAGCAATAATTAGTCAATTAAAAGTTTTGATAAAACGCGATTGCAATGATTATGGAGAAATAAATTTTACTATAGATTCTCCCCAAAGTATTGCTGAACATCTTTATAATTTACTTGGTTACAGTATTCTTACCCCAGAAATTGAAGAACTTATGATTGAGGGATTGCGAAGAGAAAAAAAGCATAAATTCTCCTTTGAATTATTATGCAATCGTTTACAATCATTTTGGTACACTTACTGTCGCGGACGTTGGTTAGATCAAGGAATAGCACATCAAGCTTGGTCATATTTTAAACAACTACAAAACCCCGTAAATGTAGAGCAGATAAATGCAGCAGTGGGAATAAACGTATTTTTATTACTGAGTGCTTGTTACCGAGAAACAAAACAAACTTTTTCACCTTGCGGAAATCCAACTTTATTAACAGAATTTCAACCCCAAGCATTAATGAAATTGATGGCGAAAACGGCAGTTTTTCACCCAGATATTACAAGAGTGCGAATTGGTGAAAAATCTTTGACATTCCTCAATTTATCAAAAGCCGATTTAACACAAGCAATATTAGCCCAAGTGAATTTTAGTAATACAAATCTATCAAATGTTCAGTTAAAAAATGCCTGTTTAATAGGTGCAAATCTTGCCGATGCAAACCTAACTGGTGCGGATTTAACAGGTGCAAATTTAGCAAACGCAAATCTCACAAATGCTAAACTTACTGGTGCTAATCTCACAGGTGCTAACCTATTAGGAGTAAATCTCGATTTGGTTAATCTTTCCAACACTTGTTTATTTCAAGCTATGATTGCAGAGGCTCACAAAGAAACTGCTCTGGCAAATGGTGCCGTATTTTCTTTAGATAAATTTGAGGAACTTCAACGTTTGCTATCCTATCAATCACAACCATATGATACAGATACAGGAGAACAAACCGAAATTGCATTTAATCAAATTCCCTCCATAGGGCAAATTGAAAGCGTAGAAGGAGAACCCAGTTCACCTCTAGAATTAGATGATATCGAAGATGAAACCGTTTTAGGAACTACGGATTTTTAAATCAGTGAACAGTTATCAGTTGACCTTTGACCTTTAACCTTTGACCTTTGACCTTTAACCTTTAACCTTTAACCTTTAACCTATTTTTTACGTTATATTTTGATTTTTAAGTAAAATGATACGAGTCTATCATGTATTGCTGGGTTTTATACTAATTCCTGTCGGTGTTGCAACTGGTATTTCTTATTATTCTGCGGATAAACACTCAGAAGCAAGTTCGCTCAAAACACCATCTCCAACTTTACTGAGTACAAAATCCGCTGCAACTAATATTTGGGAAAATGTTATCGAAGAGGCTGCCCTTCCACCTGGTTGGGAGATTAATCCTTGCAAGCAAAATAATACTTCTTTACTATGTGTCTCTGGAAATGGGAAACTTTTGGGTACGGTAGAAATGGAAATTTTACCCTTGGAGCGACAGCCTTATTTTCAAAAGATGTTACTTGATGCTGGTATTCCACCTAATTCCAATATTAATTATCAAAGTCCTAAATATACTATACAGGTAGCTACAGCACTTAATTTATGGGTAACAAATCATTACACAGAGTTAGCTAAAAGCCGTAAATATGCTTACACCGATAAGTTGAAAACTGCCAAAACTGCGGATGCTATATTGTTTTCTCCTTTTCCACTACAAAAAGCACAGGTTGGTAGACTTGAAGGAGTACGTTACGGTTTTGTTGGACTTAAACAAAACGGTGGAGTATACGAACAGCATACAGGTTATGTGGCTTTTGATGGTAAAGCAATTTATTTAATTAACACTGCCTTTGCTCCCGATTTAACAACTGGTAAGTTTGAAAATTTTGAGAATTTGTCGGTGTTTGAACCCTATTTAAATGCAATTGTCGCGAATTTGAAGTTACCAAAATAAAAGCTGCCCAAACTTCTAAAAAGAAAGATTTATGAAGGTAAAGGATGGGAGATAGGAGACAAGGAGAAATTAACTGTCCACTGTCAACTGTCAACTGTCAACTAACTCCTAACTCCTAACTTTTAAACGTAACTAACCCGATTCATAAAACCTGCCATCAAGTTAATTTCGGTATGTACACTAGCAAATTTATCTGCTAGTTCCTCAAAGGTGATTTCTTCCCTACCTTGAATTCCTACTAAGACTACTTCATCACCCCATTCTACTGGTTCGGGAATGTCGGTAATATCTACTGTGGTGATGTTCAAGGATACTCGTCCAACTACGGGACAACGATGACCTTTAATTAACACAATACCTTTATTAAATAATGAACGGGGATAACCTTCACCAAAACCTACTGGTAAGGATGCAATTAAACTATCCCGTTGAGTTGTAAATAAGCTACCATAACCGATTGTTTTACCTTTGGGTACTTTTCTTACTTGTGCTACCCTAGTTTTTACTGACATTACGGGTTTGAGTTCGCGAGGATTTTCAAAATCCTGGGAGGTTCGCACTCCGTAACAGGCTGCTCCGACTCTTACTAACTGATTACTTTCATTATTTATACGTACTGTTGCTGCACTATTGTGAGTGTGACTTAATACTTTATGCTCTACGTAATTGTTGAGAATTTGACGTGCTTTCTCAAATTGCTCTATCTGATAGTGTGTGAAGCCTAAATCTTTTCCATCGGAACTAGCAAAGTGAGTCATCACACCGACAATAGCAATACCGGGTAATCCACAAACTTTTTTGAGTTCCTCTATTTGGTTGCAAAAGAAACCACTTCTACCCATTCCGGTATCGATGTTGATATGTACGGGAATTTTTTTACCGCGTTTTACTCCTACTTCTGACAGATATTTGGCGACTTCGATGGTTCCTACTTGTTCTTCAATGTTCAGTGAGTCGATGGATTCTTGTAGTTCTTCAGGTAAACCCATTCGCAAACGCAATAGTTTTACATCCAAGCCCAACTCACGAATAATTGTTGCTTCCGGATTAGTACAAATACCGATATAATCTGCACCTGCTACCACTGCTGTAGGTGCTAATTGCTGTAAACCATGCCCGTAAGCATTAGCTTTCATGACTACACACAGTTGAGCAGGCTGAACGCGATCGCGAATATGCTTAATATTACTTTTGAAATTATCGGCTGTTACCGTGACTTCGATATGATGCTGATTCATTTGGATGAATTAAATTTTCTCCAAGGAGATGCTGAATCAAATTATCATATCGATTTTTGGCTACATTTTAGAAGTAGAAATTAAACATTTAGTAACTTACGGAATGCTTGTTTATTTACTTTATAAAAAGAATTTTATTTGTGTTGAGAAGAAATTTTTAATAGTAGGTAATCAGTAATAAAAACTATTACCAATTACCTGAAAATTGATGAAACTAAATTTCGGCTACAGCCCGTTCAATTAGCCTTTTAGCAAGAGTTTGTGTGCCTGTATGCTCAAAATAGTTGGTGCTGAGGTCGATAAAAGCGGCGAGATAATCTAACTTATCATCAGCAAAATCAACAAAACCACTCAACTGACTTGTGATTTTTTGAGGAGTTAAATTATTGGAAGATACAGTGTTGCTCATCCAACCTTTTACAGAATCAAAACTGGAACCGATAAAGTTAAGTTTACCTTCGGAACTATTACCAGGAATTGCATCGTCCATCTGCTTGAATGTGGAATTATCTTCTAATTCTTTAGGATTCATTCCATTGAGTGCAGATTGAGCTTGTTGGATAAAATCCGGACCAAGAGGAATCAAACCATCAAGGCAGATTAATCCTACCATGCGGATATAGGATTCGCCGCTGTATTCACCCAAGGAAGCGACAAAATCGCCAATGCTATCTCCAGGAATACCGTTGATACTGCAAAAAGCTAGTAATTCGGCAATTAATTTCAAAGATAAATCAATAGTTTGGGCTTTATCCGCTTTGGGAGTAAATCTGTTGATTAAACCTCCAAACAAAGGAATTTTTCCACTGACTTTATTCGCTAAAGCAGCTGCACCTAAAGCTTTATCAGTGCTGTCAACAGTTTGGTACAACCATAAACCTTTTTGATATCCTTGAGAACGGTCATTATAAAGATAAATTGCCCGTTCTCCAATGGCTTGTATAAGGCTTTCGTCAGTTTCGCCAGTGACTTCTTTAATCGTATTGACAAAACCGACTGTATTTTTCCAATGCCCAGGGGTAATAGCATCGAGTGAATTTAGCACCGAAACTGTTAAACCACTAGTTGGTAATTCATCAACCAATTCAAAAATCGGTTTGCTCACGATAGTAGACTCCTTGATTACTTAATTTATTACTGAAAAAATAGACAGGGGATAGTGGATGGTGGTTAGTGGATAGTGGTTAGTGGATGGTGGATAGTGGACATTTTGTTATCAACCAACAACTATCAACCAACAACTAACAACCAAAAACTAATAACTGTCAACTGTCAACTATCAACTATGCTTTTAATCTAGATAAACCGCTAAGATTAAATTTCTTCAGCCAAGCTTCTCTATCGGTGGCTGTAAAAGAAGGGCTGCGGGACAATACTTTGACTTGATAACGATCGCTAACTAAAATCGCTGTTTGAGTATTCCCAACTTCTACCGCTGGATAACCAGAGATTTGTTTGGTGCTATTGGAGAATTTCGCTGCTGCTCCAGGTACGCTGGTAGTATCGGAAATCGCCATTACTGCCACATCTTTACCATCTTGTTTCAATTTTGCTTCAGCAAAACCTTTTTTCTCTTGAGTAAAAACTCGCTGATAACCGTCTGATGCTTGTGGGAAGAATTTATTAAATTCACTACCTTGAGTTGCATCTTTAGCAACCGCTTGTCCTTTCTTCTGCTGACTACTTTCCTGCTGTACTTGATCAAAACGTCCTGGTGCTTGTTGAGCGCAGGCTGTTGTCAGTAATACAATCGAAAGAAGTAGAGCTGCTAATATTTTATGCACACGAGGAAAATTCATCTTTTACTCCTAATTTCTAATTTAAGCTTGACCGAATAAAGTATAAAGGATTAACAATTTATACTTTATAACTGATACTTTATGACTCATCCTTTATACTTCATACGTGAATAAACAAAAATTACTTTTTGATAACGTTTGAGTATGTTAATCAACAGTTAAACTTCTTAACCAAACGGCAAATATAAGGTTAAAAGTATTCAAATGTCCCTTTAACCTCTAACCTCTAACCCTTAACCTTTGACCTCTAACCTTTAACCTCTAACCTTTAACCTCTAACCTTTGACCTTTGACCTTTAACCTTTGACCTTTTTTCTTAACTGTTAATTTCGATGAGCTATAACAGCATAAAACGGGTCGCCACTTCCCGCACCTAACCACTGGAGGAAATTTGGTGCTGAAGATTGATTTATGATTACTTCTGGAGGAGTAAATCCGGGAATCGATTGAAAATAACTTTTAACCAATTCAACCCTGCCTCTTTCACTACTATCGCGCCATGCTTGAATAGCTTTCTGGTAAAACATTCGGTTAGAAAAACTGATAATTGCTATACCACCGGGTTTGAGGATGCGGTGAATTTCAGTAAATATTGCTTCCGGATACTGCAAATATTGTACAGAAACACAATTGAGAACAGCATCAAATTCTTGGTCTTTGAGCGGTAATTTGGGATTTTCGTTAAGATTTTGGATAAAGTAATTGTTAAATTGGGGGTTACGTGCTAATTCTTCAACATTCATTCCGTGTCCTTCAACATGACTAAATTGCATTTCATCTGGTAAATGAGACACCCAACTACTCATCATGTCAAAAATCCGCGTATTGGGTTGGAGACGTTGACGGTATAAATCTGTCAGTTGCTGAATAAATCCTTCGTCTACATGGGTAACAAAACGAGGCAGCCCGTAAAATAACTTATCGTCGGTGTCATCCAACTTGATGCGTTGATTTGGTCGAAGCATTATAAAATTCCCTGGTGTACCACTTTATATATTTTAAAAACAGATTTGACAATTAATTTAGTTAAGTTCGACGCTGACTCAGAGAAGTCGGGTTTTTACGATAGTTGTGTTATCTCCCAAATATTTGAGGAAAAAACCCGACTTCTTCATAGTTGGTTTCATTTTATCGAACTCACATTAGTTCACTTAAGTTCGTTATCTGCAATATTTACTAATCAAATGTTATCTAAACTAAAGTTCTCTTTGATTAAACTAAATTTTTTCACTTGGACTGTTTGTCCTTATTTAAGTTTATTAGTTTGGATAATTCCCCTATTGTTATTAGGTATAGAAAATCATAGTTTGATGGCTCATGATGAGGGACTTTATGCTTGGCGATCGCGATTAATGTATGATTCGGGAGACTGGATAAATCCTTGGAAAAGTCCCCATCATAAAACACCCGGTTTCTATTGGTTAATCGCTGTTTTTTACAGTTTGTTTGGTATTAATGAAGTTAGCGTTCGTTTACCAAATATGATTGCTGGTATTTTGAGTGTTTTTATTGTATATGAAATAGGCAAAATATTATTAACTAAAAAAGTTGCTTGGCTTGCTGCTGCTATTTTGAGTGTAGAGTTTCTTTGGCTGCAATATTCTCGTTTAGGAACTCCAGATGTACCACTGGTGTTTTTGATACTTCTAGGAATCTTTTCTTTATTAAAAGCAGAATTAAATTTTAAACATCGTTATATTTGGGGTTTGATTGCTGGCTGTAGTTTTGCTCTCAGTTTTTTACTAAGAAGCTTTATGATTTTTCCTCCGCTAATAGCTTTGTTGCCTTATTTAATATTACAGCATCGCCGTCATCATCATTTAGCAAATCCTATGTTATATCTAGGATTTTTTTTAGGATTGTTGCCGACTATAATTTGGCTGAGACTTAGTTTTTACGGTTTGGCGATGATAGTTTTACACAATTAATAAATTTTGTTATTCAACAAGGTTCAAGTGAACGGGAAAATAATAACTGGATTTATTATTTTTGGCATATTCCTATTTTAGCTTTTCCTTGGTCATTTCATTGTTTATTAGGTGCAGGTTTATTAATTAAGGATTTTTTCTCTAAATATAATTTTAACTTTGCGGAAGAAACTGATATTTATAATTATAAAAATTGGCAATATTCTCATCAAAATAGCGAGCAAGATGTTACCACTACAAAGAAAAATTTATTATTGTTAATAGGGTTTCCGCTGATTTTATTTATCGAATTGAGTATTTTTTCAACTCGCTTATCTCATTACAGTCTTGCTTTATATCCTTTTATTGCTTTATTAGCTGCGGTTGGATTGAATTGGCTGGGAAACATTTGGGATAAAGAAATCAAAGAAATAAAAATACAAATAGAAATACAAAATATATCTTTATTTTCACCAATGGGTTTATCGTCAACTCGTATTTTGCAAACTATAAACTATATCTTTGCAACACTGGCTATTTTACTTTTATTAGGAAGTGTGGTAATTTTTGTAATTAGCGATCGCGATGGTGAAATCCGCAATTATGCAATCATTGGTTTAGTATTGGGGCTAAGCTGGTTAACTTTACCTTTAATTTGGGTTGCTCGTTGTCGCTTTGGTAAAAATTTGATTTCAGCTCGTTATTGGATAGCAGCTTGGTTGATTTCCGCTTGGTTGACTTTAGCCGTAACTGGTAGTTTGGGATTTTTAAGCAACTATAACCCCGACTTCCGAGCATTTTTACAGCAGCCTGAAATTGCTCAAATTTTGCAAAATTATCCGATTAATTTCATCGATGTTGATGGTAAAACTGGAGTACTAATCAATTTCTATACTCCAAAACATGGAAAAAAAATAAATATCAATCAAGTGTCTCAACTTGCGATTCCTAGTTACGCTTGGATACCCGAAGAGCAAGTTTCAAGAATATTGCAACCCCATCAAATTATTGGTGAAGTGCAAAATTATCAATTGATTAAATTAGAATAAAAACTCCGCGTTACTCTGCGTAAACCTTTGCGCTCCTCTGCGTTAAATAGATATTTAATTATTTAATTATTTAATTACCCTCAATCAACTTACCCAAAGCCTCAACTAATACTTGATTTTCCTCATCCGTACCAACAGTAATTCTTAACTTATCTTCCAACCCTTTTTCTAGAAAATATCTAATCCAAATACCTTGTTCCTTCAACCTTAAATACAAATACTCCGCATTACCTTGAGGAGGTTGAACTAATAAAAAATTAGTGTGAGAATCCCAAACATTGAAACCTAATTTTTTCAAATCTATTGATAACTTATCCCGCGATATTTTAACCTTTTCCACACAATAATTCTTATAATCTTGGTCACGAATTGCAGCAGCACCGACAGCACAAGCGATAGCATCAATATTGTGACTATCTTTAACTTTGTACAAACCCTGCAATAAATTAGGATTAGCAATTGCGAAACCTAATCTTATCCCCGCAAGTGAATATCCCTTCGATAAAGTACGAATAGAAATTACATTATTAAACTCTTTAACTAGAGATAAAGCATCACCATTACCAAAATCTACATAAGCCTCATCAATAACCAAAATACCAGATAATCTTGTTGCTAATTCCCGTAAATCTTTTATTGGTACAATATGTCCAGATGGACTATTAGGAGTAGCAATAATTGTTACTGCACCATCATTTTTTACTAATTCTTCTATCGGTAATTGATAATTTAGTGGATAATCAATTTCTACTTTTTGGGCTGCTTGCATTTCTACCAAATTACGGTAAAGTATGTAGGTAGGCATGGGATAAACCACTTTTCTATCCGAATCCGTACAAGCGCGAATTATTAAATTCAACACTTCATCACTACCATTACCAACAATTATCCAATCAGCAGGAATATTCAAAACTTCACTAATAGCATTACGAAAATCGGTAGCAGAAGCATTAGGATATCGTCGTAACCATTCCCAATCGAAGTTTTGTAAAACTTCTTTCACTTTAGGAGAAGGAGGATAAGGATTTTCGTTACTATTAAGCTTGATAATCTTACTACCGGGTTTCGGCTGTTCCCCTGGAATATATCCAGTCATTGCATCAACTTCAGCGCGGAAGAAGCTAGTCATTCGATTTTGGATTTTAGATTTTGGATTTTGGATTGACTTTACAAATAAATTCGAGGGCTTAAAGATTTTGAATTTTAGTCTTAAAAAATATTTTATTACTCAATCGGTAAATCGCGGAGAAAATAGAATTTATCGCTGTTCCAATCGGTACCTTTGATTCGTCCTAAGTAACCTGTTAAAGGTGAAGATAGTTCGATGAGAATTTCGTGCATTTCTTGACGGTTTAATGATTGAGGAGGCTTTGAATAGCCATAAGCTCCATAAAGGGTTGCAACTTCAATGTATTTATCTCCAGTATTTTCTTGATGCTTTTTAACAATTTCTATTAAGTGCGATCGCAATTTTATATTATTCTCTATTTTGCTTATATAACCAATAATTTTATCGTCAGCTAAACCAAAAGGCTCTTGTTGTAAACATTGCTTTAATTCAAATAAGTTAATACAGCCTTGATAATTGGATTGTAATTTTACAAGCTTTTCTAATATTTCTGGGGTAATTACGTTCATTTGATTGTTTTGTGCAGTTAAAATAGCATCTTTAGTTAGTTCTCCAGCAGCGAGAATTATTTTGACGCAAAAGTCATAAATTTGTGGAAGATGAGCGTGTCCAAGTTTTATTAATTGCCCCGGTGTACCACTAGGAACTTTTTCACTTTTGGTAGCTTTACATTCTCCGACAACAGGATAAGGAGATTCGCAATAAAAATCAACACCTCCAGCACCTCCCAACTTTTCTGGATCTAAGTTGGCTTTAGGATTAGTATTAGAACATGAAAATCCTAGTTTAATAAAACTTTTACGTACCAGTCTCTCAAATTCATTACCATCGCTAGAATTTCCCACTTCAGCAATCTTTTTAATCCAAGCTAATTCTGAATCAATATTATTTACTGTTTGTTGATTACTCCAACCTAAGAATATATTAATATTTTTTTCTAATTGTTTCGCTGCTGGATTATTAATAGCTAAAGGTGATAAAACGTCTAGTAATTCTTCTAATTCTGGATGCTGGGGTGGTTCGAGTTTTTCTAGCTGACGCTTGCGAGTCGCGAAGATGTTATCGGGTAATACTGGATTTGCGTCGGAAACTGTTAAATAATTAGGTAAACCGACAAATTTTCCTAACTTATTTGATTCTATTTTTACTGATATCTCGTAAGGCTGAGATAATTTATAAAGACGTAAATAACATAGAAAAATATGCTGTTGTTGATGCAGTATTTTATCTAATGCATCTTGCGCCCAGATTGTTAACCGAGATAATCTTTCTAGGGATAGACTTTCATCAAGAATTTGTGTTAGTTCACATTTAGCCCAAGCTTGGATTGAGACTTTTTCTTCTATAGCGAATAAATCTACCGGATAAAGCGCAAATTTTTGTCCGGGACGAATAAACATCTTGGGAATAGCAGCAATAATTCGTCCTTGAATTAAAGCTGCAATATCGGAAGTAGGTAAACATAATGCTGTTGAAATCGGAAGCAGCAAATTCATATTTAATCAACTATAGGTAGATTTAGGTCGATACTATCAGAACTACTATCAAAGCTTTGAGGAATGCTGATTGGTAAATCATCATCAGTTAAATTGCTTGGTTGTTCTCCCGATGGTTCGCTGAGTATTTCTCTAACTAAAGGATTACTAATTGCTATTTTTTCCTGTTTGATAAAATCAAAAATTTGTTCTTCAGTTAGCTCGTAACTTTTACAGTTACGCTGTACAAACCAAATAGCTAAAAGAGGTTTAATATCTTGGCTTTGCAACATTACCCATTCACCACCTTGATGATGCAAAAGTTGTTTTAAACATTTGTTGGGTATAGATGCTCCAGAATTAATCTTTTTCGAGCGAACTAAACAACCGCGAGTAATATCAAATTTTTCATATTCAATTAGTCTTTTTAGTGCTGCTCCTACAGCCTTTCCACCAGATTGCTGAATGACATCAACACCAATTTTGACTTTGCTCTCATTACCAATAATTTTGAAGTCAATATATCCTTTGTCTGCTGCTTTAGCTTGAATATCTTCGACTTCTTCAATATTAATTCCTTCTAATTTTTCACCCTTTAAACTTGAGAATGCGAATCTAAGTGCTTTGGAAATTGCTTCTTCATTTTCGATTAATTCATCAATAGAAGCTTCAATATTGGTTAATTCGTTTTGATAATATTCTTTTACTGGATTCGATTTAGTTGGTAGATAGACAAAATTTTCTGCACACCACTTTAAAAGTGACCTTATAGTCGGTTTACTTTTACCAAATTCTCTCAGCTTATCTTCATTAAAAGGATAAACTGGGTGTGGTGGAGTAACTTGATTTTCTTCGTAGAAAACTTGCAGCCATTGACTAACAATTGCCACAATATCATTAGCATTGGGATTGTTTAATTTTAAAGGTTGTCTATCTAACTGCTCGCTGACTAATCGATCGATGACGGCTTCAACTTGTGGTAAAGACCTGATTGCTACATTCCAAGTGCCAGGATACATTGCCAAAACAAAAACACAACGTTTGAGGTTGTTGTATAAGTCTTTTGCTAAACTTGCAACTACTTGTGCTGAGAGCAAACCATATTCATTAACTTCTGTATTATCTAATTCATCAAAACAAATTACAGGGACTTTATAATCGCTGATAATATCTAAAATCTGACGAACTGTTTTTAATCCTTCCGCTTCTTTATCATTTTTATCGTAATTTGGTAATCCCATTACTTCAGCTTGATTTTGAGTTAAATCTAATCCAGCCAGCCAATAATTAGCATAGTTAGTATGGACAGAAGATAGCGTCCATAAAATGGCTTTTATCAAATAAGGATTAGTAATATCGGGTTTATTTGGAAGAATAAGTTCAGTTAATTTATCAACAAATTTAGTTGAGTATTTTTTCAAGTATGTTGGGTAAATATTCTGAATATATTGTTGTGGTGTATAATCCCATCCTGTAGCTTCATTAATTAAAGCCGCTGCGATTTCTTGCCACTGCATTACATTTTTACTACCATGCGCTCTCAAACTAGAAGCCAAAGTTTGCAGAAATTCGTATTTAATCTGATTTAAATTATCATACTTGCCCATATAGATAAATAAAGCATTATCTTCTGTCTGCAAGCGATGTCGAATTCGACTGATAATATGACTTTTACCTGCTCCTTTTTCAGCAATAATTGTAATCCCTACAGTTTCACGTTCCCCTTTACTAACTTTATCTACTGCATCAAAAACAGCATTGGAAGCATGAGCATTAATTGAAGGGACATCGGGAAAACTTTTTCCCCATATTTGTGATGAACGGACAACAATATGTCCTGCGAAGGGATTTTTATTCCTAATAAGTTCATCAATTAAAGATGTGTTACCAATCATATTTATTAAAACTTAATAAGTGACAAAAAAAGGTTTAATTTTGCAATTTGGAAGCGTAGCAACGCAATCCATCTAATTCAGTAGTGATAGAATCTTCTATTTTGTCCGCAGCACTATCTTCTACACTTCCACCTTCTAGTTGAAAAATATCTTCTGCTTGCATTTCTAACAGCCATTCACTGAACTGTTTACGAGAAACGCGATCGCCAATTTCTCTCCTAATCCGATAAATCGGCACCAAGTTATTGAAGTTGTAATCTCGGTTCAAATTGTCGTAAACCTCTAATGCAAATTGCTCAAACTCCTTATAAGACGCGATCGCATTATTTAAAGATTTTCCATTTTGGGTTTGCGGTGCAGGTGCAGAATTAACGCTACTCTCAACCTCTCCAATCCACCTCAGCAAAGCATTTGCAGCCCAAGTTCCGACAATTGTCCCTTCAAATTCAAAATCAGGATTTTTCAAACCTTCACCCAGCATTTCTACACCCTTATCAGTCAGAAAAACTAGTTCTAGGCGTTTTTGAGTTGTAATTGCGATTGCACCAACTGTTTCTAATTCTTTTAAATATTTTTGGTAATCTTTTGCGCTTTGTTTTTTACGTTTGACTTTATCAGTTACTTCAGTTCTCTTTACTTCCTGCTTCGTTCCCCCTAATGCCCACAAAGCCAGTAGAACGCGAGTTTTATTTGAATCAGTCATTATTTTTACTTTTATGTTTTTATACGTATTATATATTACACTTGGATTATCAAATACAAACGCTTTATTCCAAAAAAGTACTTAAATATATCTAATGCATTCAATATGGATAAATAAATATATTGATAATGGTTTAATTAGTTAAATAGAGTTAAATAATTAATCAGAAAATTTTACATTAAATTACAATAATCCAGGGCGAAAATGCACCCAAATTCGCCCGAAACAAGCACTGCTCAAACATTGCATTCAATCGTGTAATCTGCGTTTATTTATCGTTAAAAATAGCGTGGTAGATAATAATAAAATCATTGGAAATAGAGGTTTAGATGCACTCTATACAATCGCACAAACCACCAACTTGATGACAAAATAATAGCCAAAAACTTGCCGAGTCATCATATCGATCAAAAGCAAACTAAGGTATCTATCTAACCCTGGTTATTTCATTAGTTTGCTTGCTAGTCAGATTACCATTGCTTATATTCGTCGCTTTTCCGAAAACCTACAGCCTTGTTTATGTTCAATTCATTCCTAACTCATCACACAGTTAATAGGGAACACCCTGACAACATTCACACCATTTGATAGTTAAGCTGCAATTTCTGATTGCTCTACCGTAGAAACAAATGCTGCACCGTTGACTTCTCGTATCCATTTGAGCAACCCACCAACAAATTTACTTGCAACTTTACTTCCAACTTGCTTTCCATAAAATTGAAAATCAAGAGTTTTAAGTTGTTCATCTAACATCTGTAAACCCTTATCAGTTAACTGAACAGTTTCAACTTTACTTTTACGCTTACTGTTAATAGCACCAGCTTTTTCTAACTTTCTGAGAACAGAAGTATAATCTCCTGCTTTCTCATTTTTGCGTTGTACACTACCAGTTACTTCTGTTGTTTTAACTTCAGTCTTTGTTCCTCCCAAATCCCACAAGGCTAAAAGCAACCGAGTTTCATCTTGATTTCTCTTGGTTGTAACTTTCTTAGTAGTAGTTTTAGCTTTTGCAACTGAAGTATTAGTCACTTTAGTCTTGCTAGCAGCTTTCTTGATAGTAGTTTCAGACTTCTCGATCAAAGTAGATACAGCTGTTTGTGCTTTTACTTTTACCTTTTTAACAGTGTTAGTGGGTTTTATTTTACTAGCAACTTTCGCAGTAGATTTAGCTTTTTCTACCTTAGTAGTAACAGCAGATTTTGCTACTTTCTTAGTAGAAGGTTTCGCTTTCTCTACTTTGGTAGTAGTAGCAGGTTTTTCTACTTTCTTAGGAGAAGATTTTGCTGGCTCTACCTTGGTGCTAGCAACTTTCTTTGTTGTAGCTTTAGCTTTTTCTACGATGGTGCTAGCAGGTTTTATTTTACTAACAGCCTTTTTATTTGTATTTTTCACTTCAATTTCCGGAACATTCTTGGACACGGAAGTTTCTTCTACAGCTAAAGTTTCAGACTTCGGTTTTTTGATGCTACTTTTTACTTTTGCTTTACCAGTGCTAGTTTGAGCTTTAGCCTTGGAAGCAGAACTTTTAGACTGAGTTTTATTACTCTGCAAACGACTTCTTCTTAGTACCATTGAGGGTTAAATTTAAAGTTAATAATTTTACTTCACGATCTACAATAATCTAGTCATCAGTGTTTTCGGGGTATGATAAACAACATCAGGGCATTTTCTATTAATTTCTTTAAACAGTATTTTCATCTACAAAAAAAACGACACTTAATCACTAAGTATCGTGTTTTTTATATATTTAAATCCTCAGAAGGTATATCTAAAAGCCTCTATAGCAAGGAACATAACTTCGTTAGTACGCTAAAAGTTATTTAAATTCTTCTAGTTGATCCATGCGTAACCACATATTTGGTGTAGGCACTTTTCCGAACTTCACTAAAGCATAATCACCTTTGACATCCAAAATCTCCCCTTCACTTTCAAATAGATAGGAGGGAAAACGAGAATCACTCGCTTGCGCTTCCAAACTATTTTCCAACTTTTCGCGGATAGCACGAACCATCGCTCCTTTTTTCACAGTCATAAATTTTCCTCTCTAATAAATTCGATTATTTTTACTCAGAATTGTAACTCGCGTAAAAGGTTAGAGGTTAGAGGTTAAAGGTTAAAGGTTAAAGGTCAACTGTCCACTGTCAACTGTCAACTGTCCACTGTCAACTCTCAACTGTCCACTTCTGACACTGGGGACAAAAATGACTGGATCTTCCTGCTAATTTAATTCGTTCGATGGGATGACTGCAAACTCGACAAGGTTCTCCCGTGCGATTATAAACCCAAGCGACATGAGCATAGTTACCATTTACGCCTTTTACATTGAGGAAATTACTGAAGGTAGTACCTCCAGCTTCAATACTGGTTTTTAAAACTTGAATAATACTAGAGTGAAGACGTTCTATTTGTTCTAGTTGCAAATTTATGCACAGTGTTTCCGGTCGTATTCCGCTCAAAAACAGTGCTTCATCGGCATAAATGTTACCCACTCCTGCCACTACAGATTGATCTAATAAACCTGTTTTAATAGCGCGACGGCGATTCTTAAGTTTGTTGGCAAGATACTCTACAGTGAATTCCTTTGAAAAAGGATCTGCTGCCAGTTTTGCTAATCCAGTAATAATACTTTGTATTTCTACCTTTGGAGGAACCCACCACATCTGACCAAAAGTACGTTGATCGACGAAGCGCAATTCCCATTCCTCACCAAAGAATAACCTCACTCGCGTATGCTTGTGCAAAGGTTCATCTCGATGCAACCACAACAATTGTCCAGTCATTCGTAAATGAACACCCAGGGAGGGGGTGATGGGGTGATGGAGAGAATTTTTGATGCCACCTTGTCCCCTTGTCTCCTTATCCTCTTCTACCATGAAAGTAAGTTCTGCAATCAGATACTTACCGCGACGATGCCAAGATACTATTTCCCTTTCTTTAATACCATTGAGAAAATCCTCAGCAGAAAACGGGTAGGCAATAGTGCGATCGAGCAACACATCACCTCCCGTAATTTTGCGTTTCAGGGTTAATTGATTTAAACCCCGTCGTACTGTTTCAACTTCAGGTAATTCTGGCACAACCTAACGTGATTCGGTTCCTTGATTTGGAGTACCTTCTTTCTGAACATTAGCTTCAGCAGATTCTGGCTGAGCGGTTGTCTTACCAGTAGGTTGGGTACCTTGTCCGGTTTTACGGATACTTGCATCTATCGGTGTTTGTTTGCCACCAGAAGCTGTAGGAGTGGATTTTTTATCCTTAGCTGTGGGTGTTCCAATTTCAACTAACTCATCTTCTGCAAAGTTATTGGTGTTGATACCGGAGTAGTTAACCTTATCGAAGCGGACAATTACTGGATAGATAATGCCGCTTTTATCAACAGTAGCCACGGTTCCTACATCTTGATACCAGTAGGATTCCCGGCGGAGAACACGTACTTTAGAACCACGTTGAACCATAATCGAATATCCCTCTTTAATTGTAAGACTGCTTTTCATGCAGGGCTGATTGATTTCACTTTACAACTTGAAGGTCTCCGCAAGAGGGTTTGTTAAGTTATTTGTCTAGAAATATTTAAGTTTGTTGTTAGTTGTTGGTAGATGGTTGTTACCATCACCCATCACTCATAACCCAATACGGTTCAGTTAAGAAAATTCGACAAAAATTCTGAGAAAAAAGATCAATTTATCTGGAGGGGGTTTGGGGGACGCAGCCGTCCCCCAATCGGGGGTTTGGGGGAGAACTCCCCCAATTTCTTGGATTTTTACGATAAATAAAGTTTATTGATATGCGAATCTTTTACAACCTTAACTGAACCGTATTGACCAATTACCAATTACCAATTACCAATTACCAATTCCCAATTACCAAATGCAGTGTCTCACCCCCTTGACAAAGTGGCATTTATAAAATAACTTTTTCGCGAGTGGTCATGAATAAATATTTCATAAATATTTCATGATTTGGTTAAGACAAAAACACTTCCCTTGTTTCCTCTGCCGATCCGCAGATCGCGATCTAGGTAAGTAATGTCTAACCATCCTTGCTGTTCGTTACTTGTAATCGGAAAATCAATTGGAAAAAATTTCTTTCCCGATTCAATGTCTTCGATAAAACTTCCTGGATATTTGTAGTTTAGTAAACGTTGTAAACCGATTATTGAACGTTCAAACTTTACTTGAACTCGATTCCGGGAAACTGTTTCAAATTTTGCAACGGCGCAAACTAAGCCTTCAAGAAATGGTAGACCATTTATTTCAGCAATGTTATAAATGCTATTTGTTTTTACTCGAATACACTGATAAATTTTATTTAGATTGGCTAGCGGTATGCGGTTAATATTTAATAACTCTGAACTAGAGGTATATAGTAATCGCCAGTTACCGTCTAACAATTCGCTAGCTTCTAAGGGGTTGGGTGTAGGGTTTAAATCTTCTAAATAGGCGATCGCCGATAAAATAGCTTGTTTATCTGTGTCGCTCGCCTTAATACCAAGATTTTTTCCTGCGATTACTTCTAATAAAGCAGTTTTTCTCATCCGTCCTATAACCTCATTTAAGTTTACAAATTCAAACCAGATTAAAAATGCCTATGATTATGTGTATAGCTCCATACAAAAACTCAATGTAAGGAATATGTAGCTACAACCTGAAGCAATCTTAAAGAAGGAGTTTTTTAGCCTGGTTTCTCAACAACATAGTTGAATGAATAACTAAAATCTCCTATATCAAGTGATAGACTCTTAATGTCAAGTTAGTTCTTTACTCTTTTTATTATCGTCTCTATGTTAAATTCTCCTTTATATGAAGTTCCCCGTAGCCGGAGAGCATCTGTAATTCCATTAAAACAAGAACCGTCCCTATTGGACTGGTTACAAGCAAATGGACGTTTAATATCCCGCGATCCAGTAGAACCGCAAGTGAAAGAGCAAGAACAAGACATAAATTCCTTGATGGGTATTGAGGAAGGTGTCGGGGATTACGAGTTCGATGACGATGACGATGACGACGATGCAATTCCAGATGAAGACTAGCTCGTGAGGACGGAAATTAGCACAAATAACGTGCTGAGTGTGTGTGATTTTTAATTAGTGTGGAGTGAAGGGAAATTTCCGTGGACGCTAAATTATCTCTAAACCAAGGTTTGAACCTGACTGGTATCCGTTTGGTCTCTTTGTTAAGTATAGGACTAGGTACAACAGCACTAGTTTTAGATGGAGTTGCTTCTCGCTCTCCCTGGCAAGGAACCTCTTTAACCCTACCATTATTAATGTCGGCTTTGATTGCTGGTGGATTGGGCTTTTGGGCTGTTCCTTGGCTACAAGGGCTTAAGGCTGGTCAAGTTATTCGTGAGGATGGTCCCCAAGCCCATTTAAAGAAAGCTGGTACCCCTACAATGGGAGGAATATTCTTTGTTCCCGTTGCGATCGCAGTTGCTTGTGTCTTATCCGGTTTTGCTCCTAAAACTCTTGCGGTGTCAGCTTTGACATTAAGTTATGGGTTTGTGGGTTGGATTGACGATTGGCAAATTCTTCGTCGTAAATCGAATAAAGGTATTTCACCTAAAATGAAGCTGGCTTTACAAGTTGGTTTCGCAGTTGCTTTTTGTGGCTGGTTATTTATTAGTCAGCCTTTGACAATTACAAGTATTGCTTTTCCTTTTGGCTTTTCTTTGCCTTTAGGGTGGTTATTATTTTTGCCTTTATCTGGCTTCGTAATGGTGGCAGAAAGTAATGCCACAAATTTAACTGACGGTGTTGATGGTTTAGCGGCTGGTACTGCTGCGATCGCACTGTTAGTATTGGGTGCGATTGTTTCACCGACTTCACCGGAATTGATGGTTTTCTGTGCATCTTTTAGCGGTGCTTGTGTGGGATTTTTAGCTCACAACCGCAACCCAGCACGGGTGTTTATGGGTGATACAGGTTCTCTAGCGTTAGGTGGAGGAATGGCAGCAGTTGCGCTGTTGTCTAATACTTTGGTCGCGCTGTTTATCCTGAGCGGTATATTCTTTGTAGAAACGCTTTCAGTAATGGCACAGGTAAGTTACTACAAAGCGACAAAAGGACCAGATGGTAAAGGTAAACGATTGTTCAAAATGGCACCTTTACACCACCATCTAGAACTGTCTGGTTGGTCTGAATTGCAAGTAGTTGGTGTATTTTACATTATCGCTGCAATACTAGCTGTTGTAGCTTTTGTAATTACTAAAATGTAGGATTTTTTGAGAACAATTGAATAAGTTTAATTTGAAGCATTAATTTAAACAATCCTTGCGTATAGTGAGGATTGTTTTTCAATTAAGTAAGTAGGCACAAATAAATAAAGGTTTGTAGTTGCGCTTGGGCGCTCTAGATATGAGCGCCCAAGCGTAACTACGAGCCTTTACATATTTATATAGTTCGGTTTTTCTGTCGCGATTTACTTAACTCCGGTGGTACTAACTCCTAACTTTGAATCAGCCCAACTAAATGAATTAATTCAGGTATTATCAACTTTTTCATTGCTAATTCTACAGCATTGCTAGAACCGGGAAGAGAAAATATTAATTTCTGTTGATAAATACCAGCAACAGCACGAGAAGCGATTGCTCTTGAACCTATTTCTTGGTAGCTCAAATAGCGAAATATTTCACCAAAGCCAGGTAAGGTTTTGTCAAGTAACTTTTCGATTGCATCGTAGGTGGTATCTCTTGGTGCAATACCAGTACCACCATTGAAAATTACAGCATTTAACTGTTTATTTTCAGTTAATGATTTTAAATATTCTTGAATCTGTGTTGGTTCGTCTTTAATAATTTTGTAATCAGCTACTTTCTGATTATTATCTTTAAGTAATTGCTGAATTATTGCACCGCTTTTATCGGTTTCGATAGTACGAGTATCGCTGACGGTAACGACTGCACAAGTAACAGTTTGATGATTATAATTTGAATCTGGGTGAGGTAAATGTGACATATGTTACAGGCATTTATCTTGAAAACCCGACTTCTAATAATTGGGTGAGGTGAGAAGTCGGGTTTTTATAATACTTCTGTTATGTTACAGATATTTATCTTAAAAACCCGACTTGTGATGATTGTGGGTAGGGCTCCATGTTACGATTTTTCTAATCCCAGGTCATTTTTTTGAGCATAGCGTTCCATAAACCGCATAAAACGCTCCCATTCCTCAGCAGATTTCATTAAGTAAATTGCTTCTAAGGCTTCTGCTTTACCGTTGATAAATTTACCTTTAACTTCACGGGTAACGATTTCTCCTTCTTCGTCAACCATGTACATTCCAGTAATTTCATCCGTGCTTCCTTCATCTAAAACTTTCGGATTTGTAAAAATAAACGTTGCAGTACCGCTATCTCCACTACGCGAACGTGTTAAACGCACTTCTGGAATAACTTCTTCGTTGACACCTCTTGAGAACTGTATTGTTGCCATGATGCGTGTAGTCTAAAATTTTGTAATGGTTAAACAATGATTATCTCATCATTTAGAACCAAGGTGTAATATTAAATTAGCCATTTTAAACTTCTTTATAATTACTAATTGTTTGACTTCGTTCTTACCCACTTATGAACCAATCGGAAATCTTCCCCATGCAAAAAACCGGGCTTGCGAACAAACCCGGTTGCTAAAATTTAAATTCAAGCAACTCTCAACCGATTAATAAATGTAACTTATCACCAATAAAACTTACAATACGATGACTAATGGGTAAACTATCAATTACCATACCCAAACACAATAACATCATGTAAGAAATGGAATAAAGAAACATTCCTTTAGCTAAACTACGATCTTGAGGATTTTGTAATAATTGCCACGCTTTACGAATAAATATTGCTCCCAAACACAAGGCAATAGTAGCGTAAATAATTCCTACTGAATGCAAGGGATAAACTAGTAAGAACGTTGCTGCGACTGTTACAAGGGTGTACCACCAAATTTGCCAAACCGTCGCTTCTTCACCCGCAACTACTGGTAACATTGGTACGCCGACTTTTGCGTAATCATCCCTAATCATTAAAGCTAGAGACCAAAAGTGTGGTGGAGTCCAAAGAAAGACAATACCAAATATTAACCATGCAGTTGGACTTAAAGTACCTGTTACCGCAGCCCAGCCAACTAACGCCGGAATTGCTCCTGCGGCTCCCCCAATGACGATATTTTGAGTGCTGTTACGCTTCAGCCAATGGGTGTAAATCAACAGGTAAAAAACAATCCCTGACATCGCTAAGAAAGCAGCTAGTAAGTTAGCAAAAATACTTAGTAGTGCAAAAGAAATTACACCTAAAATAACTGCAAAAATCAAAGCGTCACGAGGTTGTACTCTACCGGAAGGAATAGGACGATGACGGGTACGCTCCATGTCATAATCAATATCCCGGTCGTAAATACAGTTGATTGTCTGGGCGCTAGCAGCGGCTAAAGTACCACCAGTTAGAGTCACCAATAACAATATGGGGTCTACTTCTCCAGAAGCAGCTATCCACATACTTCCAGCAGTGGTAATTAGCAACAGAGGGATAATCCGAGGTTTAGTTAGCTGGTAGTAACTTTGAATAACCTGTAAAAATGTAGAGTGGTGACGAGAGACATTTGTCTCAATCATTTTGGTAATAGTTCCTTATTTTTTTACAACTTATATGCTGTTCTTGCCTTTGCAAGCTGTTAGCATCGAACAAATCAGTTATGAGTTAGGAGTTAGGAGTGATGAATTAGGAGTTAGGAATGATGAGTTAGGAGTGATGAATTGACAACTAACCACCAACCACCAACTAACTCCTAACTCTTAACTCTTAACTCCTAACTTAATATTGTTTGTTCACTTGTAGCAGATGAATTCAGTTCTTGTTTGTAACCTGAAATACTACGAGTATCCATCCAATCCCGTACTGAAAGAACTGTAAAAGCAACTAAGGTACCTAGTAAAGAAGCCCCAATTAACTGATGAGCAACGGTTAGAAGTTCTACTTGTAGGTGTAAGCGATAGGTCGCGAATCCTAAGATAATCTGTAAAATTAACAACCCACCTGCATAATTTGCCAGTTTTCGTAAAGCTGGATGTAGTGCTGGCGTGCGCCGCGATATGAATACCAAGGATAATATTGCCACAGTTGGCGGTATCAAGCCGCCTATGTGGGTGTACATAACAGTACAAAGTTGGTACCCTGTAAAGCATTGATGTAATGCCCAGCGGGAACCGACTAAGGCACCTAATAAACTTTGAAAATAAACCAAAATGCTAGCAAGCAGAGATATTACAGGTAGCTTCCCAACTGTTCCTGTGGCTTTATAAGGTGTAAGTGCCGTACCAATAACCAGCAAAGTGATGAAAAAGAACAATGCGGTTCCTAAATGAGCGGTAACGATATCAAACCGCAAAAGTTGAGTAACCGTGAGTCCTCCCAAAATGCCCTGGAAGACGATTAAAAACAGTGCAAAGGTACAAGCCCAAGGCAGCCATTTAGGTAAGGAACGACGACTCCACCAAGACATTGCGACTAAAAATATCGCGCTAATACCAATTAAAGATGCATCCAATCGATGAAACCATTCTAGGAAAACTTGAAAATTCATTTGTTTGGTGGGTACAAGTTCCCCATAACAAAGCGGCCAATCTGGACAAGCGAGTCCAGCATTCATGACGCGGGTAGCGCTACCTATCGCCATTAAAATCAAAGTCGCGATCGCCATTTTCCATACGAGCTTGCGAATTCGGTCTTTTGGTAGTTGTTGCTGCGTCGTTGCAACTTGGTTTTGTGATTCTAAAACAAATTGGCTCATCAACTTTACCTTTTCTTATGCCCGAACATCGGAACTAGGAAATTTTCATAACTGAATCAATAACAATTCATCTCCACAGTAGCGCAAACCCCAAATTTGGACAGAAGTCTTTTACACTTATACTCTTGATCGAAAATCACTAATTTAGACGAAAGCTTTAGAGATTTTTTAGGTTGTGATCAGTTGACAGTTGACAACTATCCACCATCCACCATCCACTAACCACTACCATAAAAAATAATAAAGATTTTTAGTTGTTACACCCAATGCCAGTAGCGTGAACTAACTTAGTATGTGAGTAGTTCTAAATAATCTAGTAAAGCCGCTAACTATTATCAACCGTGAATATTCCAAGTACAATCTGGACGTTATTAATTGGTGTTTTGCTGACACTAACGAGTCTTTGGTTCGGTCAAAATCATGGTCTACTACCCACAGCAGCTTCAGATGAAGCCTTTTTAGTAGATGGCTTGTTCAATACGATGATGACTGTTTCTGTGGGGATATTTCTCATCGTTGAAGGAGTTTTGATTTTTAGTGCCTTCAGATACCGTCGTCGCAAAGGTGATGATACCGATGGTGAACCGATTCATGGGAATGTACCGTTAGAAATTCTCTGGACGGCAATACCAGCTATCATTGTTTTCGGTATTTCTGTGTACAGCTTTGATATATACAACGAAATGGGCGGATTTAATCCCCATGCCGTTCATGAAGCTCCCATGACACCACAAGCCACATCAATGCCTGGGGCCGCGATTGCAGCAACTTTAGACGATTCTTCAGAAATTAGAAATATCGACCAATTGCCTCAAAAAGAAAATGCTCCCGAAATGGGTGTAGTTGCTCCTAGTTTGGGTGCTACTCCTGAAAATGAAGGGACAGAACCTGATTTGGTGGTAAAAGTGACTGGTTTGCAATATGCTTTCCTGTTTAACTATCCTGACAGTGGTGTTTTTTCTGGTGAATTACACCTTCCCATCGGTCAAGAAGTTTTACTTGATATGGCTGCAAATGATGTAATTCACGCTTTCTGGGTGCCAGAATTTCGTCTTAAGCAAGATATAATTCCCGGTAGACAAACACAACTTCGTTTTACACCGCGAAAAGCAGGTGATTATAAGCTAATTTGCGCTGAACTTTGTGGTCCCTATCACGGTGCTATGAATACTACCGTTGTTGTGCAAACACAGCAAGATTTTGATAATTGGGTGAAAGAACAGCAAGTCGCTAGTAAAGAAACATTCAATCGAGCAGTTGCGATTAACCCACAGGAAAAATCAGCAGATGAATTTCTTGCTCCCTACACCAGTGAAATGGGAATTTCATCAGAAATGTTGCATCAAATTCACAAGTAGTGGATGGTGGTTAGTGGTTAGTGGTTAGTGGATGGTGGTTAATAAAAACTATCAACTATCAACCAACAACCAACAACTATCAACTATCAATTCTTAAACAATAAAGAATTTTTATGACACAAACACGGTTGGAACAAACCAGCCATCAGGCTGATACTTCACAACATCGTCAGAGGAAATGGTGGGAGTATTTTACTTTTAATACCGACCATAAGGTAATTGGAATTCAGTACTTAGTTACTACATTCATTTTTTACTGTATCGGCGGTGTTATGGCGGATTTGGTTCGCACGGAATTGCGAACTCCTGCTTCAGACTTTGTAAGTCCCGAACTTTACAATGGTTTGTTTACGCTGCACGCGACAATCATGATTTTTCTGTGGATTGTGCCAGCGGGTGCGGGTTTTGCTAATTATCTGATTCCCTTGATGATTGGGGCTGAAGATATGGCTTTTCCCAAACTAAATGCTCTGGCTTTTTGGATGGTTCCTCCTTCTGGGGTGTTATTAATCAGCAGTTTGATTGTTGGTGATGCACCGGATGCGGGTTGGACTTCTTATCCTCCGTTGAGTTTAGTTACTGGACAAGTTGGTGAAGCAATTTGGATTATTAGTATCCTGCTGCTGGGTACTTCGTCGATTTTGGGTGCCATCAATTTTTTGGTAACTTTGTTAAAAATGCGCGCTCCAGGCATCGGTTTTTACCAATTACCGCTGTTTTGTTGGGCAATGTTGGCTACCTCAGCGCTGGTTTTAATTTCAACTCCAGTTTTAGCAGGCGCACTAATTCTACTTTCTTTTGATTTAATTGCCGGAACCGCATTTTTTAACCCTTCTGGTGGTGGTGATCCGGTGGTATACCAGCATATGTTCTGGTTTTACTCACACCCTGCGGTTTACATTATGATTTTGCCTTTCTTCGGGGTAATTTCTGAGGTAATACCCACTCACTCCCGTAAACCGATTTTTGGTTATAAGGCGATCGCCTATTCTTCTTTAGCAATTAGTTTTTTGGGTTTGATTGTTTGGGCGCACCATATGTTTACCAGCGGTATTCCTGGTTGGTTGCGGATGTTTTTCATGATTACTACCATGATTATTGCCGTACCTACTGGTATCAAAATATTTAGTTGGTTGGCGACAATGTGGGGTGGAAAAATCCGTTTAAATAGCGCGATGCTTTTTGCAATGGGATTTTTGGGTATTTTCGTAATTGGCGGTATCAGTGGCGTAATGTTGGCGGCTGTACCTTTTGATATCCATGTCCATGATACTTATTTTGTAGTTGCCCACTTGCATTATGTGTTATTCGGTGGTTCAGTTTTGGGAATTTTTGCCGGTTACTACCACTGGTTCCCCAAAATTACCGGACGCATGGTTAATGAAACTTTGGGTAGGATTCATTTTGCTTTAACAATCGTCGGGATGAACATGACCTTCTTACCGATGCACAAATTGGGTTTGATGGGTATGAATCGTCGTATTGCTCAATATGACCCCAAATTTGCCGCTATCAATGAAATTTGTACCTACGGTTCCTACATTTTGGCGGTTTCTACAATACCTTTTATCATCAACGTGCTTTGGAGTTGGAGGGCTGGGAAAAAAGCCAATAACAATCCTTGGGATTCCTTAACCTTGGAGTGGATGACCAGTTCACCACCAGCAATTGAGAACTTCGAGTCACACCCATTTTTACTTGTCGGTCCTTACGAATATGGAACCCAAAGAGCGAAAGAAGTTGTAGCTCTATCCCATACCGATGACCCCTTTGCTAATGCCAAATCCCCAGCACCACCAAGTGATGACAACGAATCATATCCGGCGATTACAGCTGAAGCCGCAGGATAAAGTTAATTCGTTATTGCCAAAACCTTAACCTTATCCCTCCTTATTAAGCCTACGGTGTACACACATCTCGCAAAATCCCCCTAAATCCCCCTTAGAAAGGGGGACTTTGAATCCGATTCCCCCCTTTTTAAGGGTTAGGGGGGATTGAAACACCATGAAACAAGGGGAAAGCAGCGAGATTCCCAAAAAATATTCTTACTCAATCAAAAATTTATGCAAAGTCAAGCAATCGATCCAGCAAAAACAGAACAAAATCACCATCATGCAGCGACTGTAGAAGCCCAACACGCAGCACATCCAGACCATCGTCTTTTCGGATTAGTTGTATTTCTAATCGCTGAAGGCATGATTTTCTTGGGTATGTTCGGTGCATACTTTGCCTTCCGTTCTACTTTAACTGAATGGCCCCCCGCAGGCACTCCAGAGTTAGAATTATTACTCCCTGGTATCAACACGATAATTCTAATTTCTAGTAGTTTTGTGATTCACAATGCTGATACTGCTATTAAAAAGAACAATGTACGGGGTATGCAAATGTGGTTTGCAATTACCGCTGTGATGGGAATTATCTTTTTATGCGGTCAGATTTACGAATACAAACATCTGGAATTTGGTTTAACAACCAATTTATTTGCTAGTGCGTTCTACGTGTTGACTGGTTTCCACGGTTTGCACGTTACTGTGGGTGTTTTAGCGATATTAGCTGTATTGTGGCGTTCTCGTAAACCCAATCACTACAGCGAGAAACATCATTTTGGTATCGAAGCTGCTGAATTATATTGGCATTTTGTTGATGTGATTTGGATTATCCTTTTTGGGATTTTGTATATTCTTTAGGTGTTTTTTGTAGTTGAAATATTTGATTTTTAACCCCCACTTTGGGGGTTTTTTATTTTGGAATGATATTTTTTTAACGCAAAGGTACGCAAAGGTATACGCAAAGGTACGCTGAGAATAATTCGGCGATATCTTGTTAAGCTTTATTATTTTTCGTTCAAAATACTTTATTTAATGTATTTAGCTGTTTTAAAATTCTATAGACATAAGATTATCGGAAAAATGGCTTTAAAAATTATTCAAAGTTTTGACAGTAATTTCACTTTAGAACCACAAGCTAAAGCAGATTTATTTGAAATGTTAACAAATGAAAGCTTTTTAAAACAGGTTTGTCAACAGTCAAATTGTGAAAAAGTAGAATTTACAGAATTACTATTTCAGCCAGTTCCTTATAGTAGCGCTACACCTAAAGGAATGCCAGCAGAATTTGAGAAATATCATGAATCTGAAGAGTACATAATTTTAAATGTACCGCCGAATTTTATGTTTAAAGCCAAGATTTTTAAACCAAGTCGGCTATGTGCAATTTATAAAAAAAATTGATAATTGGTAATTGGTAATTGGTAATTGGTAACTGATAATGACTACAGAAATAAATATTCCTTCTTTAAATAGTTTAGAATTTATTCCTTATATTGATGAAAATGGTAACTTACCAGAACAATATCAAGGTAAAATCGGTGTTTACGCAATATTTGACCAAGAGAAAACGCTGCAATTCATTGGTTATTCTCGCGATGTTTTTCTCAGCCTTAGACAGCATCTGGTAAGACAACCACAATTTTGTTATTGGATAAAAGTAGAAACTATTGAACGTCCCAGCCGTACAATTTTAGAAAAAATCGAACAAGCCTGGATTGCGAAAAATGTTACTGTTCCTACGGGCAATGGAGAAAATAAAGAAAAATGGATTTCTCCTATTGATGCGAAAGCTTTAATTACTGCGGAAGAACAAGCTAATTATGATAATCCGGTTAATGATGAAATAACAAAGATTAAAATTATCAAAAATGTAGCCCGACGAGTTGAAGCTGATATTTTGAAACAGTTAGAAGCACGGGGCTTACAAATGCAGGTAAGGTTTAATCCTAAATTGAAGGAAGAAGGTTTATTAGATTTAAAATCTTAGAAGGTTTATAAGCTGTTGTGCATTTAAATCACATAAGCTAAATTATTCTAATTCTTGTGGGGTGGGCATCCCTGCCCTTTATATATAATTTAGCTGCTTTTAGCTTAATAATATGATTCAAACCAGTTCTTCTCTACCCCATAAAATTATCGGTGTCGCGGTAATTTGGAACGATAAAAAACAGATTCTAATCGATCGCCGTCGTCAACAAGGAACGATGGGGGGTTTATGGGAGTTTCCTGGAGGCAAAATCGAACCAGGTGAAACTATCAAAGAATGTATTAAACGAGAAATTGCTGAAGAATTGGCAATAGAAATTGAAGTCGGCGAACATCTCATTACTATCGATCATACTTATACCGATTTACGAGTTACTCTCACCGTACACGAATGTCACCACATTAAAGGTATTCCCCAACCTTTAGAATGCGATGAAATTCGCTGGGTAAATTTAGAACAATTAGAACAATTTGATTTTCCTGCTGCAAACGTGCAAATTATTGCGGCTTTACAGCGAAAGGTGAAGTTACTGATTGAGTTGGGTAAAGTGTAATTAACGTAAATTCTACGAATAGTAAAGAAGTCGGGTTTTTAACAAAAATCTGGGTTGGAACAGACAATCATCATAAAAACCCGACTTCTAACCCCACGAATCGAAGTAATGAACATTGAACTCCCTACTCCCTACTCAATTCGGATAAACCGGGAGTATAAAGTGAAACCTAGCTCCACCATTAGGTGCAGTATCTACCCAGATTTGACCGTAATGTGCCAGGATAATTTTTTGACATAAATTTAAGCCAATACCGTAACCATCTTTAGCTTGATCTCGTTCTAAACGAAAGTGGTTTTCAAAAATGCGATCGCGATTTTCTTGGGGAATACCCGGGCCACTATCACCAATGCTAAATTGCACTTTTTGATTGGTACGATGCAAACCGGCAATAATTAGCGTCCCTTTTGGGGGTGTATATTTAATCGCGTTGTCTAGAAGATTTATCAGTACTTGGCGTATGCGTTCGGGGTCTGCATAAACGTATGGTAAGTCTTGGGGAATGTCTTTTTTGATTGTTAGGGATTTGGCTTTACAGGATTCGCTTAATTCTTCGAGTATTTCCAGACAAAGATTACCTAATGCAATTTTAGTCGGCGATATGGGAATTTTTGTATCATTACCGCGTCCGACTTGCAAAAGGTTGGTAATCATTTTTTCAATTATTTTGGTTTGAGTGCGGGCGTGATTAAGTATATGAGCGGTTAATTTTGGTTTTAATCGCTCAAATTCGCCAGTTTCGCAATTGAAATTAGATTGTAAAGTATCTATAGCGATGATTGCTGCGGTGAGGGGGTTGCGGAGATCATGCGCCAGCATTGATATGACACGTTCTTTAAAAAGCAATTGTTCTTGAAGTTGCTGTTTTTCTTGCTTTAAACGAAACACTTCATCACTAAGCTGAATGATTTCCGAAGAAATCGCTAGGGAGTTCGTGGGTATTTGAGATTTGTTAATATACCCATCACTAAAATCATTTTCTGGAACTTTTTGTAATTCGTGCTGTAATTGTAAGTAAGATTCTATACTATTTTGCCAGCGCGACCACCAGGTTTTTAATTGAGAAACTATATTACTACCGGCTAATACTTGTCTGGGTTCTGGATGAATCTTGACTAATGCTGGTGTTGCAACCAGTTTGAAATGTTCTGCTAAATGGGGCTGCTCTCCAACATCAATCACTTGAAGGGATAAATCATGTTCAAGCTGCAATTGTTTGAGATAGGAGCGAATCTGCTGTACTTGTAGTCGGGATTTGGGGCGTTCATCTACAAATAGTAACAGTTGTAAGGGGGCTTCTGAATTAATTAGCGGTTTCTGAGAAGCTTGCATCAAATCTTGTCTCAACACTGGTAACAAACCGTTATCGCTTTCGGTGAAAGTACAATGGACTGACGAATGCCGTTAAAATAGTTGTTTTAATTCTATTTTAGGCTTTTCACATTATATTTATGAGATTTTTGACATGAAATACACTTTTTTGAGTTTTTTGCTGCCTTTTTGTTTGTTAGCTAACATTGAAAGCGTTTTTGCTGGTGAGTCTGATTGGCAATCTTCTCCAAATCGCGATCGCAACTCCACTCAAGCTGAAAGCTTTGATGTGGTTTCAAGAAGGTTGGTGACTCAGCAGGTAAATTTGATTTTTCGCATTGAACAAGCTTTACTGCACCCTGATTCTCATAAAATGCGAGCGGTAGGAGGACAACTAATTACTCAGACTGTAGCAGTCGAAGGTTTTCTCAAAAGTCAATATGCTTATCCCCAAGCTTTGTGCAACCAAAATCAAGGTTCAAGTGTTCCTATTGATTCTATACCTCTTTTAACTGCATCGAATTTAAAGATTTATTGTTCTTTGTATAATTCGAGCCGGGAATTGTCAAAACTTACTCCATTGTTAGATGTACTTTTATCTCGACGTGGTGAATTAACTGTAGTCCGAGAACTACCTTTAGTTAGTGGAGAAAAACAATCCGATTTAGTGCTGCCGATGTCTCCTGTAAGTCGTCCTAATCTTCATCAACGGGCGATTCCTCATGCTATTTTAGAGCCTGAAGTAGACCAGAATACTTCATTGTTTATTGGTAAAACTAAAAAGAGGGCGATCGCTAATTACGTTCCACCTGTACAACCAGCAATTAAACCACCATCCACAGCTTTAACGACTTTGAAAAATGCTGAAAAGTTTTTAGCTACAGCAATATCTGAATTTCCCGATGCAAATAATTTTCACAATCCAAAAAAAACTGCCGGGGAATTAGACCGTTTGACCTACGATATTTACCTCCCAGAAAAGCAACTTTACCAAAAATTGCTGTCAATGCCTAATACGGGTATTTTCCGCGTACTATCATCTCAAGCTGATCTTCGTCCCTTGAATACTGTGGAGAATCGCTTACAAAAAAACGTTCTTGGTCGCTATCCTTTCCCGGTTTTAGTTGAACCCAAGGGTGACTTTATGCCTAATTTACCACTTCAAATAGTAAAAGGGAAGTTTCAACTACTGCCCCAAGGAGTAAATTATGGCTTTATAACAGAGGTTGGGGATATACCTTTAGATAAGTTGGACGCAAGTTTACAAGCTGTTGCTCCCGAAAAACGAAATATCTTGATTAATTATCAGCCTCCAAAAAAATTAAATGCCTTACAAGCAGAAAGACAAAAAATTATTACCGGAAAACACCAAGTTTCAATTAATAATCAACCAATTCTAAACAAGGTTGAGGCAAAATTAAATAATACTTATTTAGTGCGTAATTTACAGTTTCAATTACCAGAAATCATCACTAATAATCAACCTTTGACGAGAAAACAACGGCGTTATTTAGACCAATTATTAGAGATGCAAAGTAGCGATGTAATTGTTGCTTTTCGACCTGTCAGTCGTCGTACTGATGGTACTTATACGATTATTTGGCGAGTTTTACAGGAATTAAATGATCCAAAAATTGATGATTTGGATGATTATCTTCAATATCAATAAAAAGGGAATAGGGAATAGGGAATAGGCTTACCTACTCGTTAGACTCCAGAAGTCGGGTTTATTCAATAAACCCGACTTCTTACCCCACTAACCCTCTTCCCTTGATTAAATTACTTGCAATATATTTGCTTTGTTGCTTCTAAATTACGAATTGCGGCTTCTGCTGCTTCTAAATCATAAGGAAATGGTCTTCCACGGGTAACGTAATCGAGTTTTTGCGGTTCTCGATGACGTAATACAGCGTTTACAATCACACAGGGTTCTGGAGTGGTGTTAATTGCTCCATGGAGAACTCCCGGTGGAATTGTTACTACTGCTGGATATTTTTCACTTAATGGAATGTACTGATATTGTTTGTTAATTAAAGTAACTAGTACAAATCGACCTTTAACTACTAATAATTGATCGGTTTGTGATTTATGTACGAATAAATCATCTACTGTGTTGGCTGGAATTTGTACCAACATGGTTTCGTTACTTGCTTGAGGGGTGAAAAATTGAGCCATCCCCCCTTTAATTGATTCTAAATAGTGAATTTGAATTCCCCTAATTTTACTCATAATAAAAATATTGCTAAAAAAGCATCCTAAAAATTGAATAGTTAGTTCAATCTAAGATGCTCAGTAATAAAAAAATGTTGCGAAGGCAACAAAAGTTACCAAAATATGGTATTCAAATGTAATTTATCAGCCGATAGAAAATTTTAAACTACTCGGTTGTGCAAAATTACCTTCCATTACTACACCGCGTCCGTTGGCGTGAAGATGTCGCAATATGATGTAAATCGACTCTATTTCCTCAGATGCACCTGCTTTACTGGCAATTTCTTCTAAAGAAAGGGGATTTTCTTCTGCTTGTAGAACGGATATCGCTTGTTTTTGCAATTCCAAAATTGCTGCTGCGGCTTTTTTACCTGCTTCTACTCCCGGTTGGTGATATGCGTTAACATTCACTAAGCTCGCATAGAATCCCACAGCGCGTTCGTATAAAGCAATTAACGCTCCTACAGTCCGAGCATTAACTTGGGGAATTGTAACGGTAATTGAATCTCGTTGGTTTTCGTAAAGTGCTTTTCTGGTACCTTGAAGAAAACCAGAAAGATAATCACCTGAAGTAATTCCTGATTCAACTTCTAAAGAGGAACCTTTACGATCCTCTAAAACTTCAATAAAGGTCAGAAAGAAGTTTGCAACCCCATCGCGCAATTGCTGGACGTATGCGTGTTGATCGGTTGAACCTTTATTACCGTAAACTGCAATACCTTGATGGACAATGTTACCATCTAAGTCTTTTTCTTTACCTAACGATTCCATCACCAACTGTTGCAGATAGCGACTGAATAAAAGTAGGCTGTCTTTATAAGGAAGCACAACCATATCTTTTTCACCGCGTCCGTTACCGGCATAGTACCAAGCTAAAGCTAACAGTGCCGCTGGGTTATTTTTAACATCTGGGACGCGAGTTGCGTCATCCATCTCTTTGGCTCCGTCCAGCATTTGACCAATGTCAATTCCCTGTAATGCTGCTGGTACAAGTCCTACCGCTGACATCTCCGAAGTCCGACCCCCCACCCAATCGTACATGGGGAAATGTTCCAGCCAGCCTTCTGATTCACCAACCTGACTCAGTTTACTGCCAGGCATGGTAATGGCGATCGCATATTGGGCAAAGTCCAGATTTTGCCCGGAATAGGCTTTCTTGACTTCCAACATGGCGTTACGCGGTTCCGGTGTTCCTCCAGATTTGGAAATCACCAATACCAAGGTACTCGAAAGCCGGTTTCGCAAGTGAGTTAATACTCGATCGATTCCTGCGGGGTCGCTGTTATCAATAAAATGAATTGCTAGAGGTGGATAATCTGTAGTTAAAGCTTGAGCTACAAATTGAGGACCGAGCGCAGAACCACCAATCCCAATTGAGATTATATCGGTGAAGCGAGGAGCTTTGGGAGGATGAATCGCACCCGTGTGGATTTTCTCAGCAAATACTTCTATTCTCTCAATATTACTGACAATCTCTTGCGTTACTTCCGGCGTTGGTGCCAAGTCGGGATTTCGCAACCAGTAATGTCCAACCATCCGATCTTCATCGGGATTTGCGATCGCCCCTTTTTCCAACTCTGCCAT
Organism: Richelia sp. SL_2_1; assembly: GCA_012033205.1. Classification (GTDB taxonomy): domain Bacteria; phylum Cyanobacteriota; class Cyanobacteriia; order Cyanobacteriales; family Nostocaceae; genus Rivularia. The sequence goes on from JAAUSO010000002.1 coordinate 49,365, forward strand.
ATCGGCGAAAGCTTGATCAAATGAAGGAACCGACTTCGCAAAGAAGTCATCATCGAAGCCCATCCGGCTAACGTCTAGGTAAAAACCTAGTCCTTCATGGAAATATAACCATTTCTGGTATCGTTGCCAAAGTGCCGTAGCATCCATAAAGAAAATCTCAAGTCACGTTATTGTCACAAACAAGTTTAAGCTAAGGTTCCAATAATCCCTTGTCAACTTATACAGTTTTAAGTGTTCACACATCTGCTCTCCTTAAACATCTGGCATAGGGATGAGTCGCAAAATTCTCACCTCAGCAAGCCTTTAACTCAATCCCAACCAAATAATTTCCAAGTATCAAACCGGGGCAAGCATTGTGTTTCCGCTAAAGTGTATACTCTCTCTCAATTTTTTTCTAGTTCATTTTGATTCAATTGAGCTATTTTATTTCACAAAATTTCGTGATTTTTCTGAATGTAAAAAAATGTTAATAAATATTAAATCCTAAATATTAAATAAATCCTAAATCTTAAATATTCAATCCTAAAAATCCCAGATTCAGTTTTATAACTAGGAAAAAGTTTTCTTGTAAAACCGGCAATAGTTAACAGTTATACCGCTCTATTACATAGATACGGGTAAAATGTTGATGAATTTCTTGACTGAAATATTTGCTTCTATAAGGATTTTATCCGGAAATCAATTGCAACGACCGTAGGCTGTAACTTTCCTTTACAACTGGGGGATTTCGGCTTCGATGTGACATAACTTGTATGAAACATCTGCCTTAAGGTACTATCCCTGAATACACAATCATTGTAATCAAAAAAAATAATGGAGAATCGAATTAAATGCACAAACCATTTTTAAAGCATCGTTGGTTATTAACTCTATTATTATGTTTGATTCCCACAGCGGTTTTTGCTGCTGATGAAGCCGCTGGGGAACCTTTACTTAATTCCCTTGATGCTGCTTTTGCTCAATTTGTCAAGGGAATATTTGATGTGCTGTTTTTCAGCATCGGCGGTTTTCCCTTAATTGTTTTGTGGCTGATTTTTGGAGCGGTTTTTTTTACCATCCGTTTGAAGTTTGTCAATTTCCGGTTGTTCGGACACGCAATTGATATTGTTAGGGGAAAACACGATGATCCTAACGCTCCAGGGGAAGTTTCTCATTTCCAAGCTTTAGCTACTGCTTTATCAGCAACCGTCGGACTTGGGAACATTGCCGGAGTTGCGATCGCAATTAGCATTGGTGGCCCTGGTGCCACTTTGTGGATGACTCTGGGTGGTTTGTTGGGGATGTCTAGTAAGATGGTTGAATGTACTCTTGGTCAAAAATATCGCATCATCAAGCCGAATGGTAAGGTTGCCGGCGGACCGATGTATTATCTTTCTAGAGGATTCGCAGAAATCGGTTTAGCACCATTAGGTAATGTTTTAGCAATTCTATTTTCTATTTGCGCTATTTTCGCGGCTTTTGGTGCGGCAAATATGATTCAGGTAAACCAGTCCTATGGTGCAGTTAAGGCAGTTTTTCCCATATATCCTTGGGTTTACGGTTTAGTTCTGGCTGTGTTAGTCGGCTTGGTAATGATTGGTGGTATCCACCGTATAGGTAGAGTTGCAGAAACTTTAGTCCCAGTAATGTGTGTACTTTACGTAACTGCTGCATTGTGGATTCTTTTGGTTAACTTTACTCAAATTCCTGCTGCTATCATCACTATTTTTCAAGAAGCCTTCACCCCCAAAGCAGTGGAAGGGGGAGTTATTGGGGTAATTGTTCAGGGTTTTAGACGCTCTACTTTTTCTAATGAAGCGGGAGTTGGTTCAGCTGCAATTGCTCACTCCGCAGCAAAGACAGATCGACCAATTAAAGAAGGTTTAGTGGCACTTTTGGAGCCATTTATCGATACCGTAGTTATCTGTAATATGACGGCTTTAGTAATTGTAATTACCGGCGTTTATAATAATCCCGAATATGAAGCAATCAGAAAAGCTGGTGAAGGTGCAGCTCTGACTTCTGTGGCTTTCGGTACTGTAATAGGTTGGTTCCCTATATTACTTGCAATATCAGTATTTTTATTTGCTTTCTCAACCATGATTTCTTGGAGCTACTACGCAGAGAAAGCTTGGGAATATCTCTTCAGCGAAGGTAGTTTGATTGTATACAGAATATTATTCATTGCTGCGACATTCATCGGTGCGATTGCAAAACCTCAATCGGTAATTGATTTCGGTGACGCGACATTTTTTGCAATGGCTTTGTTTAATCTATTTGGAATGTATTTCCTCACCAATAAAGTGGTAGAAGATTTAAGCGATTACGAACGGTATCTTAAACGAGCAAAGTTGTAAAATATTTGTAGAGACGTAGCAATGCTACGTCTCTTTAGTTAATTACTACTAACGCATCCTAAAATCAATAAATCTCACGTTACTGCTCCTCATTTGATTTTTTCTTAATTTATCAATCTGAGCATCTCTATGGGATATCGCTTTTTTAATAGACAATAAGTGTTTTTCTAAGTTCTTTTGTTTAGCTACAGATTTTCTATATTCAATGGCGAGAATGCTTAGTGAACCGAATGTTAGACTTAATGCTGCTCCTACTCCAGGAGTGATCAAATCTTTAACTTCACTGTAAACAAAGTCTTGATTGTCAACTTTAATTTCGATTCGTTGGGAACCGTATTCAGCCAAAAGCATCAAAAAAATTGCAAAAATCGTACTTGAAATTGCAATGGTTGGTAGCACCATCTTTTTTAACATTATTTTTACCTTTGTATATCCTAAATTTCACAAAGTAAGTTCTTGGATATTCTTCATTAGTAATAATCAAAGAAACCTATTAATAACAACTTAATAATTTAATGAATATAATTTTGTGTAATTTTGATAAAATCTTTACTTAATTTTTTATTGCTTTAATGAAATTATCTTTCCTTAACCGTAGAAATACCCAAACTTCACGGTTATTTAATATTCCGATTTTCAGGTTAAAGGTTAAAGGTTAAAAGTTATAATTCACGAACTAACTACTCTTGATCTAGATTAGAGAGAACGGGAGTTAGTAGTTTATCTACTTTGTCCCTTGTCTCTTTACCTATTTTCTGAATTCAAAATTCGCTTACACAAGCTTTATTTATCAGATTCAGCATCTCGAACACATTCCATTTTCCTCACGCATCAACCGACTAGCGATTAATTCCTTACGTAAACTTTCCGAGTCTGGATAGTAACGGTTGAGAATCTCATTTACTGCATCCTCCGGGTATTTGATTCCAATTTCAAATTTTTCGATTACCCATTTGAGAATTGTTAAACGCTTCTTACTACTATTAGGAATTTCTTTGATATATTGTCGCGAATCAGAATTTTGAAAAACTCCTTCTACATAAGTATTCAATACTTTAGTTTCCCAGGTTTTAAAATTCACATCCTCAGCAAAAGAAGCGATTTTTTCCGGCTTAAACGCTTCCTGCGTTATAGTTTGTAAAACCTCTTTATCTAATTGATAAAAATGAGTATTACCTTCAGGACGCATTCTTACTAATTCAAGCTGCTTAAGTTTGGTTAATGATGGGAAATTGTCGGTTCTTTTAGTTCTAATAACACTGCTAATTCTTCTACACTGCACTCCTGACTTGCCAATATACCAATTATTTTCAGTCTACTTTCATCTGCTAATGCTTTAAAAAAACGCAAGAGTTTCTGCAAATTATCATTTTTCATTTTCTGCCTTAATTGCCTTTGAGGTCTATCTAATTAGAACTAAGTAAAATAAAACCACCACTTTTTAATGTAGCAAAAACAAGGGTTTTAAGTTGCTTTTAATACAAATTAATTTTGAGATGTTTTTGTAAAAAAAATGATTTTCTTTTTTTACAATTGGCGAAATTTGACTATAAAAAGCATTGTATGAGTAAGCATTAATAGAATGCTGATTATAGTCAAGCTAAGTTGTTAACTTTTCGAGAGAGGAGATTTACTTTTTTTTGAACAAGTATCGGCTGCATAATAATTATCAAATTTACAGCTTAAGCCCCTAATTTAAAACACTTATAGAAAAGTTAATTAATAAATTAGTAAATTATATTTGAATCAGAAAACTAGATAAATATCTTAGCTATAAGCAATTTAAAATATATAGGTTTAAAAAATTAAAAGTAAAAATATGATTAGCAAAATCAAACCTGAGTAACCAGCCATCCACAGTTATTTGATTGTGTAACACGTCAAAAAACTACATAGTAATACGATACAACATTATTAATAATTTTTACATCTTTACTCTTATTTGCAATATCCTTTTAGAAGGGTATTTAGGAAATTTCATCTATCTCTTTAGATAGATATCTACATCTTTTCAACCCTTCTACCCACCAAGTCCAAAACTGTCAGTACCCCAACCAGGAGCTTTTTTCGCAGCGGTGAGGACGAATGCGGCTAAATTTTCGATTTGTTGTTGAGATAATATATTGGGCGTAATTTCGCGACACCAAAAAGTTTCTTCGCTACCATCATAAGTCATAGGCTGCCGCATATAAGATACTAAGGCATTAATATTATCACGGGGAGGATTAGCACCTTTAAGTGTATCTAAAGCCAGAGATTCTAAAGGATTAGGTAGTGTTGAACCACCAACATGGCAATTAATGCAGCTATCTTCAAAATATCTTTTACCATCAGATAACTCTAACGGTGAAAATTTTTTTTGTATACCTTGTGCATTTAATTCTAAAGCAATAGGTTCCCTAACTCGTAAATAACGTTTTACATAAAGGTCGATTCCCGCAGCTTGTGTAGGTAGACAATTAGCCGCAACTATTAATAATACAGCTAACGAAAGCAAGAAAAGACGATTCAAAAAGGAATATAGCATTCTATTTTTAGATTTATTTGATATTTATATGAGATTTATTTGATATTGATAATTTGGCATTTATAAAATATATATTAGTCCATAGTCAGCATTCTAAAAATTGAAATACTAACTATAGACTAATAACTAAGGTTTACTTATTACTCAACTGTCGAAGATTTAATAGTAAATCTTACCACCACCCCATTTTTGACCAACAATCTTAGGTTGTAAGAGAATATGACCAGCGATTGCTTCTAAATCCTCATCGGTCAAATTTCGCATTGCTGTAAAAATATCCGCACTCTTAATGCTGGGATGCAATTCAGAAATTTCGATCTCTCCATCATAGGTAGTAGGATTTTTCATATAGTCCACCAAACCCTGGATGTTATCACGGGGTGGGGTTGCTAATGCCAAAGCTTCAGGCTCTAATCCTACGTTTTGGTTTGTCTTGGTTACACCGCCAGCATGACACTGAGCGCAAGCGTAATTGAATAACCGTTTACCTTCTTTAACTTCTTTTAAGCTGAGTAGATAGGTATCACCTTGTTCATTCAAGGTTACAGTGCGAGTCGCTTCGTCAAGTTCTACAGAGTAAGCACTACCGACAAACATCTGAAAACTCAACAACACACTAACAACAAAAATGCCAATTAGTTTTTTTATCATGTTTCCCCTCAAAAATTTTAATGCTCAACACAGCAATAAGATTAAGTAGCCGTAATACAATTATCACTCTAAGCGTGCAATTTGTTGCCCAAAGTACTTTTTCAAGTTGTAAAGCAAATGGGAGGATGGGGAGACAAGGGGATGGGAGTTTAATATCTTTGACCTTAAACCTTTGACCTTAAACCTTTATTTACCCTTTCCTTCCTGTGAAGGTGACGCTTTGGATAAAGTATCGGTTGAAGAAAGCGTAAATAACTAAGGCTGGTAGGGTAAACACCATTGAAGCCGCCATAATGTAGTTCCAGTAGCTGATATATTGACCTTTGAAGCTGTTGAGTCCGAGGGGTAGAGTGAACATTTCTGGATCAAATAAAATCACTACCGGAAGCAAGAAATTATTCCAGCTACTCATGAAGATAAATACTGCTTGGGCTGCTAGTGCTGGTTTTGCTAGGGGAAGTACAATATGACGAAAAATTCCAAAGGTATTTAATCCATCTAGTGCCGCAGCTTCTTCTAATTCTTTAGGAAAATTAACGAAAAACTGCCGCATCATAAAAATAAATGTAGCGTTTACCATGTTGGGAATAATCATCCCTTGGTAAGAGTTTAACCAGCCAAAGGTTTTTAAAATTAAAAATGTAGGGATGAGTGTAACTTGTATTGGTACAGCTAATACTGTCAAAATCAGAAAAAACCAAAACTGTCTACCCCGAAATCGCAGCCTTGCCAAAGCGTAACCTGCCATTGAGTTGAATAATAAGTTTAAGATAGTAACCGCGATCGCAATAATTACGCTGTTGAAAAACCAACGTAAAAATAATGGTTCTTCGACAAATATTTGCTTGTAATTATCGAGGGTAAAGTTATTCGGTATAAAATTTGGTTTGCCTGCGACTATTTCTGTTAAAGGTTTAAAGGATGCTGAAAACGCCCATAAAAAAGGAATTAGAGTAATAATTGCATACAATGTTAAAACCGAGTAAAGGAGTATATTTAGCCACGAATAGCTGGAATTTATATTTAATTTATTTAATCTATTCAATTTTTTTCGCCTCCAAAGAGTCGCCGTGCAATTACGGTTATGGTGATAATTACTGTTGCTAAAAGGAAAGCTAAAGCCGCTGCATATCCCATTTGCAAGTTACGAAATACTGCTTGATATATCAATAAAACTAAGCTTAAAGTAGCGTTATTCGGTCCACCAGTTCCTTTGGAAAAAATATAAGATTGGTCAAATAGTTGAAAGGTACCGATGATTCCCATTGCAATCACAAAAAAAGTGACGGGTTTAAGCATGGGAATAGTAATATTAATCAATTTGTGCCATCCATTGGCACCGTCTAATTCTGCTGCTTCGTAAAGGTAATTGGGTATATCTTGCAAAGCTGCTAAATAAATGACCATGAAAAACGGTGCTGTTGACCAAATATTCATAATCATAATGGCTTTGAGGGCAACTGCGGGATCTCCCAACCAGTTATATGTAGGAAGTCCAATCACACTTAAAAAATCGTTGAGTAACCCATTGGTGTTGTATATCCACATGAATATCAACGTCAACACTGCCGAAGAAGTAACTGTGGGTAAAAAGAAAAGAACCCGCCACCAACTTTTACCACGAATGCCAGAATTGAGGCTGACAGCTAAGAATAAAGCCAGTACAGTTTGTGAAGGTACCACGATTGCCACATATTCGGCTGTATTTTTCAGAGCAATCCAAACTCGTTCGTCTTCTATTAATTGACTGAAATTACGAAAACCAACAAATTCGTATTCAATACCACCAAGAAGCTGTACTTTTTGTAGGGAAAGAAATACAGCGTAAAGTATGGGTAGTATTACAAAAGTACCCAAAACCAAAATAGTTGGTATCAGGAAAACATATCCAGCTAAATTTTCTGTTGTACGAACCGTAGTTTTGGGATGCCGACTAGTTATTTGCTGCAACTTGAGTCAACCTTTTATTTGTGCATCACAGAAAATTGTAGCGATCAGCGATGCATATTAATGTAGAGACGTAGCATTGCTACGTCTCCACGGTAGCATTGCTACGTCTCCACGGTAGCATCGGAGTTCATAATTAGTGATTATAATTATTCTAGTTGCTGCGCTTTCTCCGTTTATCTTGGAAATTTAGTAAAAAGAACGATTTTGTAGTTCCGCTTGGGGTGTAAAGCCTTTTTGCTGTAAGCAAGTTTTGAACTCAATTTCTGATTCGCTTAATTTAGGGGTGTCTGTAACGTCAAATATCCTTTCTAATTGGTCGTTTTTCATTTCTGCTAAAGCATTTGCAAATCTACTGCTTGCATCTTGATTTTGAATGGTAAGTTTTGCGGGTAAACAAGATGCGATTGCCTGAATACGTTTGTTGTTTTCAGTAGCACTTATTACTCTAGTAGATGTATCAGCGGCTTGGGCGTATGGTACAATTACTAACCAAATTGTTAGGACTAATAAGCTACACAGAAAATAATTTCCTACTTGCTTTAATAGTTGCTTTAAGCTTTTATTCAAGTTCGTCATTCTTTGTTTTTACCTAATTAATTTGCTTAATAATGAGTGTATTTTAACTGATTGTTTGCTTAATTTACTCGATTTTAAAGTAAATAACATTTAGTCACAGATGAATAAAAATCAATACAGTTCAGTTAAGGATATAAATTAATTAACGCAAACAAAACATCTCGCCTTTTTTGGAGGGGGTTTGGGGGAGAATCCCCCAAGTCTTGGTTCTCAATAAATTGATTGACGGACAACCTTAACTGAACCGTATTAAAATAAAAATTATGATTTTTATCGCTTGATCATACAAAAAATTAGTTTCTATATTTATATCAAGAGTTTTTCAAATCAAAGATTTACTAAAAAATTTACTAAAAGATTTACTAAATTTAGTACTATTTATTTAGTTTGATTTTGATTGTGTTAAATTGCTCTATAATTTTAAATTAATTCTAGGTTAATTTGAGAATAAATGCCATGTCAGTGCCTATCATATCATCCGAAGAAGACGTAAATTCCCAAAAATCTCAAAATTCTACTTATAAAACTCAGAAAAAAGCAAAGTCCTTACCTTCAGGGTTAATTATCAAGCTGGGAAAATTTGTCTGGACAACTATGTGGCAAATCATGATGTCCAAGCTGGCACCGAGTAATTCTTCGGGAGAATATATCCGTCCTTCAAGTCAGTTTCGTAATTCCATCAACAGTTTAGAAAATAATCTTTATCAACCAGAATCGGGACGTTATCGCTTATATGTAGGTTTGGGATGTCCTTGGGCTCATCGAACTTTGGTTGTGAGAGCGTTGAAAGGACTTGAAGATGCTCTAGAAATATCGATTGTTTATCCTTCACCCGATGAAGGAATTTGGGTTTTAAATAATCCTGAAGAAAATTGTCGCACTGTTCCGGAAATATATCAAATTGCACAGCCGAATTATCAAGGACGTTGTACGGTTCCGGTGTTGTGGGATAAGCAAACAAAAACGATAGTCAATAATGAAAGTGCGGAGATTATTGTGATGTTAAATTCCCAATTAAATGAATTTGCAACTAATCCCCAACTTAATCTTTACCCAGAAGAATTAAAAGCAGAAATAGAAGAATGGAACGAAAAAATATATCATGCTGTAAATAACGGTGTTTATCGCTGTGGTTTTGCTCAAACTCAACAAGCTTATAATAAATGTTGCGATCAACTATTCACCGTTTTAGATGAGATTAATCAAAGGTTAGAAAACAACAGATATTTATGTGGCGAAAATTTAACCTTAGCCGATGTGCGTTTATTCACTACTTTATTTCGTTTTGATATAGTCTATTACGGTTTGTTTAAATGTAATCGTCGCAGAATTGCAGATTATACAAATTTAAGTGGTTATTTACGGGATTTATATCAGCTTCCCAGAGTCGCCCAAACTTGCGATTTAGACAGCGTAAAGCAAGATTATTATGGAAATTTGTTTCCACTGAATCCCGGAGGTATAATTCCTTCTGGTCCCGATATTTCTAATCTATTGGAACCTCACGATAGAGAAAAGGTTAAAGGTTAGAGGTCAAAGGTTAGAGGTCAAAGGTTAGAGGTCAAAGGTTAGAGGTTAAAGGTTAGAGGTCAACGGTGTAAATGGGAATTCTATTTGTAAGTAAATAAACACATATCCCATAAAAAATAGACTACCTTTATGGAGTGTCTTGGTGGAAAGAAAGTGAGGAAAATTTTACGGGATGGATGGATTGTCTTTTTCTTGGGGAAGAAAAGTTTTAACTGTTTGTGTGCGTGTATTAACTGCTCTGACTATTGCTTTTGCGGTAATATTATTAGTTTACCGATTTGAAAACTGGTCATCTGTTAATTGCGATAATCCCGAATCAATTTGTTCTCAAGTATTTTCAGTAGTTCAAGTAAAATATGTTCAAGGCTTTAGTATATTAACCGCAGCATTTTTATATGTTTTAGAAAGTCCAGAACGGATCAGAACAAGAATATATGAAGCATGGCAAGTAATTGATAATGCTGCTGCTGCCAATGTGTCAACTAGTTATGCAAGAATTCGAGCCTTAGAGTTTTTAAAAGATTATAGTATTTCTCTAGAACGATTAAATCTGGAAAAAACGGATTTACAACAAATAAATCTTAGTCAAGTCAATTTGAAAAGTGCAAACCTCTGTTACGCTGACCTTAGAGGAGCTAAATTTAAAGGTGTTAACCTTTCTTTTGCTGACCTTAGTGATGCTGATGGAAGTAATGCAATTTTTAAAGGGGCTAAATTTAACCACGCTAATCTTGAAGGTGCAAATTTCAATAATGCAGACCTTAGAGGTGTAAACTTTAGCAATGCGAACCTCAGAAGTACTAGTCTTAGAGGTGCGCTTTTGGAAAACGCTATTTTTAAAGATGCTGATCTTAAAGGTAGTTTATACAACGAAAATACGAAATTCCCTGAAGATTTTAATCCCGATGATTATCAAATGTATCGTATTTCTGCCGATGCTAATCTTAAGGATGCTAATCTCAGAGATACTAACCTTAGTGATGCGAATCTTAAAAGTGCAGATTTAACTAATGCCGACCTGAGAAATGCAGACCTTAGAGGTGTAGACTTTAGAGATGCCAAACTGATCGGAGCTAATCTTAGAGGTGCTGACCTTCAAGATGCTAAACTGGCTGGAGCGCAACTTAAAGGCAGTTTATACAACGAAAAAACCAAATTTTCTCAAAATTTTACACCAGGAAATCATCAGATGTATTTGATTTCCCCTAATGCTAATCTTCAAGATGCCGACTTAGCAAATGCTCATCTGAGTGGAGCCCATCTGACTATTGCTAATTTGAGAGATACTAATTTAGCTCGTGCTAATCTCCGAGGTTCCAATCTGAGCGATGCTGATCTTAGAGGTGCAAATTTGACTAGTGCTAATCTTAGAGGTACCAACTTGATTCGTGCAGACCTTAGAGGAGCATATCTTAAAGGTTGTTTATATGACGAAAAAACTAAGTTTCCGCAAAATTTCTCGATTAATAGTTTCAAAGCTTATTTGATTGCTCCTAATGCTAATCTTAGTGATGCCAATCTTCGTTATGCAAACCTCAAAGATGCAGACCTTAGTAGTGCGGATTTAACTAATGCAAAACTCAATAGTGCCGACCTCAGAAACGCAAATCTCACTAATGCTAACCTTGGTGGTGCTAATATTCGGAATGCTATGATTAGCGGTACCAACTTGACTAATACCCAGAACTTGACTCAAGAACAAGTTAAATCCGCTGCTAATTGGGATAAAGCAATATACGATGAAGAATTTTTGCTGGTGCTAGGTTTACCATTAGAAGAATAAACTCAGCAGCAAACGCAAACTATTTCATCCCAAAGTCCAAATCGGTGTAGGATAACAAAGGCAAATATTTTTGGTATAAGTGGGTGTGCAAAATTATTTGTGTCATTGCGAGCGACAGCGTTTGCTTCGCTATACTGCGTAAACGCGCAGCGTGTCCGTCAGGACTCAGCATTCACCCGTAGGGTGCGGTTCATCGCAACACTTTGAGATTGCTTCGTTTCACTTCGTTCCACTCGCAATGACAAATACACAATTAATTTTGCCTAAGTACTTATGAATTACTAAAGAATTATCCATTATTTAGTTATCAATTATTAATGTCTGAGATATTGGCTATAATTCCTTAACTGCTTTAAATCCTTTCTTATTGATTATGAATTGGAATCAATTGTTACAGCCCGATTTAACTCTAGAAGCTTCTATATTAAATCTGACACCAGAAATTATTCAGCAATACGAACTTAAGGGACTAGTTTTAGACGTAGATGAAACTTTGGTTCCTGTAACTATAGCCTTCGCTTCAAACGAACTCCTAGATTGGGTGAATCAAATTCGTCCTTTGGTAAAGATTTGGTTGGTAAGTAATAACATCAGTGAAAACCGAATTGGTTCCATTGCTCGTTCCCTTAATTTACCTTATTACCTTGGTGCTGTTAAACCTTCACGACGCAAAATTAAACAAGCACTAGAGCAAATGGACTTACCTGCACATCAAGTTGCCATGGTTGGCGATCGCCTTTTTACTGATATCGTTGTCGGTAATCGTCTGGGTATGTTTTCTGTGTTGGTTGAACCAATTATCCACCCCGATGCGGCAATGCGTTCTCATCCCATACGTAATTTTGAAGTCTTGATATCAGAAATTCTTGGAGCCTCTATTAATCCTAAGAAACGTAGAGTCAAAAATCTCGATAACCCTTAAAAATCTCAAATCTAAAATATAAAAAAAATCTTAAAAAATAAAAGTAACCTATCTAACATATGTAAATATATATATAGATAAATCGGAGTCAGCCAAATAAAGACTCTGAACATAATAAATAAAATATCATTATGTAAAGCGTCAACCTTCACTTAATAGAAGGATTGGCGTTTTACGCTTTGAGCTATTTGTTGCGAATGCAATTGCTGTTATCTTGTGTTTTATCTTGAGACCAAAGAAATTTCTGGACAAATAACTAAACTACTCCCAACACGCTCTATAATTACCAATGGATAATTGACAATTGATAATTATGAATTTATTGGTAACAGCGGCTTTCCTTTCCAGGAGAAAAAGAAAATATTTTTTCTGCTTTAACAATCCTCTTGATTAATCAACAGGTAATCATCAATTATTCAACCATCTCTCGCTATCTCTTTCCTCTGCGTTCTTCGCGTCTCAGCGGTTTTTGAAATCAATAATCTTCTGCTGATTCGTGAGTAATAAAAAAAATGAGTAAAATAATCGTTGTTAAAATCGGCACTTCTAGCTTAACTCGTCCCGAAACCGGACATTTAGCACTTTCTACAATTGCGAGTTTGGCTGAAACCCTTTGTAAATTGAGACAGAATGATTATAAAGTAATTTTAGTTTCCTCTGGTGCAGTGGGTGTAGGCTGTGCGAGACTGGGTTTAAACGAACGTCCCAAAGCAATTGGAGTTAAACAAGCAGTTGCAGCAGTTGGTCAAGGAAGACTAATGCGAATTTATGACGATTTTTTTACCAGTTTACAACAACCCATAGCTCAGGTTTTGCTAACTCGTACCGACTTAGTACAGCGCAGCCGCTATCTGAATATTTACAATACTTTTCAAGAATTATTAAAACTTGGTGTAATTCCAGTAGTTAATGAAAACGACACTGTTGCGGTAGAAGAACTCAAATTCGGCGATAACGATACTTTATCAGCTTTAGTAGCCAGTTTAGTGCGTGCAGATTGGTTGTTTTTGCTTACAGATGTAGATCGACTTTATTCAGCCGATCCTCGTTTAGTACCCGATGCTCAACCGATTGCATTAGTAAGTAATATCGAAGAATTGACTAGATTGCAAGTAGAAACAGGTTCATCGGGTTCCCAATGGGGTACGGGTGGGATGACAACAAAAATTTCGGCTGCAAGAATTGCTACTGCTGCTGGTGTGAGAACAGTAATTACCGAAGGGAAACAACCCTCGAATATAGAAAAAATATTGCAAGGTGAATCTATCGGTACCCAGTTTGAACCACAACCAGAACCAACTTCAGCCCGTAAAGGATGGATAGCATACGGATTAGTTTCAGAAGGTAAATTATATTTGGATGCCGGTGCAGTAATTGCTATTTCTAGTGGGGGAAAATCGCTTTTAGCTGCTGGAATTACAGCAGTAGAAGGAGAATTCGAGCAAAATGAAGCGGTGCAATTGTGTAATCAGGATGGTAAGGAAATTGCCAGAGGTTTGGTTAATTATAATAGCAGCGAACTTAAAAAAATATGTGGACGACGTTCAAGTGAAATTCCAGAAATATTAGGTTATGAAGGTGTAGAAACAGTGGTACATCGGGATAATTTGGTGTTGATTTAATTGAATTGAATTGAATTGAATTGAATTTAAAAAACATTAGCAAAAGTATTATTGAGAAAATCTCAGAATTTATGCAAGTGAATTTGAAAGTTATTCACTAATATATAGGGGCTATATCTGTACAACTTACTTAGGGTAGATGTGAGTGTAACTCATTAAAGATTAAATTATCTTTTGTAGCTTTTTCATAGCACTAATGCTTACTCAACAAAGTTTAAAAGATGTCTTTTATTGCCCAGAAGAATCTGAATTCTACTCTCAATGCATTAAAGAATTAGTGCTGAAACAATGCAATAAATCTGAAATTATTGTCGAATTTGGTTCTGGTGATGGTTCCCCAGTGATTAATTCTTTACTTGAAACAAAATTCCTAGGTAAAATCTATGGATTTGAATTAAACGACTCAGCTTACGAAGTAGCTAAATCCAACCTTCGTAAGTACCAATTAGATAGTAAATACATAGTCAAAAATCAAAGTTTTTTTAGTTCGTTAATACCTAATGCCCAATATCTGATATCAAACCCGCCATATCTGCCTGCAATAGATAATAAAATTTATCAACCACTATTACACGGTGGTATTGATGGTTCGGAAATTGCCAGACAGCTTCTGTCTTTAAATTATCAAAATGTATTGCTGATGGTGTCTAGCTATTCTAATCCCCAAAGATTGATTGAATATGCCATATCGAATGGTTATTCTACTGGCAATTTTATGATTTCGCCTTTAAATTTTGGCTATTACAGTTCCGAACCAAAAGTTAAAAGTGCTATTTTTCAAATGCAAAAAAAAGGTCTGGCTTTTTACTCAGAAAACATCTATCTTTTGGCTGGAGTTTTATTTACTCGAAATCAAATGACGGTTGATTTATCTTCCGAATTAATTCAGATAATGACTTCACTTTGACTACAAAAATTACAGAAGTCGGGTTTTTATAAAGGTTATCTGAGATTACAGATATTTATCCTAAAAACCCGACTTCTCACTTTTATAAAGGTTATCTGAGATTACAGATATTTATCCTAAAAACCTGACTTCTCACTTTTATAAAGGTTATCTGAACGCGATTATGTGTGATTCAAAATCTTGTAGAGACGCGATACTATGAGCGTCTCTACATTTTTAATTAATACTACGATTCAGCAACGCCAAGCAATTTTATCGGCTTGTTTTACTGCTTGAGTTACGGCTTTGCCAGCACGATAACTTAACAACTTTTGTTGTTCATAACCAAGCAACATTTGCCAAGCATCTGAAGGATACTTGTCAACAAGAGGTAACGCTACATCATCTAACATCCATTTTCCATGTAGTTCGTCTACTTTAATATGAATATCCCAGTAACTCATAGCTTCTGTTGATAATCCGAGTCGCTTTCCTGCTGCTTGATAGGGACGAAACCCCGATGGTACGGAAAGTTCTCCGTACAAAAGTCCACCGATGTAACGCAGAAAATAACGTTTGCGTTCGGTAAGCACAAAGCTATGATTGATTATTGCTAATAATTGCCAAGGAACTAAATCAAAGTATGCTTCCGGCTGAGTTTCCATTCCTAATTGTTCAAGCATTGTTGTAAAGTGAGAAGAATGTTTGCGACTAAGACGACCTCCGCCGTATTCTTCTACTAACAACCGTGTTAATACGGCATGGATTTCGTTACCTACACCACCGAGAGTTCGAGAAAGTTGACTCGCTTCCACTAATCCATCCAGAGAACCAATTGCTACTAAATGACGATAGCCGCTCATAGTCAATTGGTCGCGGTAATATAGATTATCTTCGGATAAAGGTGGTTCTATATCCGCTGCAACTCTTTTGCCTAAAGCCTGTTTGACATCTATTCCTTTAAAGGATTCTACATCAACTTGGGTTATTTCCCATTGTTGCCAAACTGATTCAATTCGATTTCGTAGCTTTTGCAGGTAAAAAGAATCTTCGTTAATATAGTTTTGCAAATCATCGTACCAAAAAAGCTTTAACCGATTGATACGATAGAGTATCCTTTGCAAAAATAAATGTGCAGCATCATCCCCCGATGCTCTTTGATAAGCTATTGAGAGCGCAAAGTTAATAGTTTTTCAATATTACTTACTACTGAATGCAATTCATCTAGACGCTGGTCTAAATTTTCCTTGTTGAGCAATTCGATAAACTGTTTTTCAGCTTCATCGTAGTTGATAGCTGTTGTTTTTGTGTCAACGATTGGAAGTACAGTATTGCTATGCATTGCAAATTTTTCTAGTATTTACTCCTTTTGCTGCAAAATCCCATTTATTGTTCTATAAATAAGATTCTATAAATAAGGGCTTATCCCAGGATGAAGCGAACTGATAAATGTCCAAGTTGCCATGTATGTTCCAGCATACAAATTGGCATAATCAGCATTGCTATCTGCAACAAACCAGTCAGGTATAGTTTTTTGCTGTTTAATTCTTTGATCTAAGCCGGTAAGCAATGAAATATTCTCATAAACTATATTTCCACGAGCCTTTTCTACCATTAATTCAAGCGACTTTTGCAACAATTCGGCGCGAGCAAATAAGGTATGAAAAGGATGATTCCCGTAAGCAAAAGGCACAATAATAATTAAGTAACCCCGTTCGCTGAGCAAATTTTGTAAACAAAATTCAATGATTTCTTGGTCGTCTTTTTTTCTAAGTATTTTTATCGGTGCTGTGAAATAACAACCCAGCAAGAACAATTGCATCAAACTTTTGGGTTTTTTCAACCATTTGAGGCAATTTTACCGATAAATCCGCAGTTATAAACTTCCTTTGAGGGAAAAGCTTTAAACAACGTTGAATTGCTAACTCGCTGTGATCAATACCTAGATAATCGCAACGCTCTGGTAAATACTTACATAAAGCTGCATTTCCACATCCTAAATCTAATAAAGAAAATGATTCTGGAAAAGCGTCATTTAAAAAACAAACGGTTGGTTTATATCGGGGTGTATTTTCAGGTGACTCTAAATAAGAATAATAATCGTCTTGAAAACGTTCTTCTTCAGATGTATTTCGATCTGGCGGGGCTTGTTGCATGAGGATTATTATTGATCAACAAAGTTATTATTAAACATTCCTCAAGCAGTTTTATCACCCAAAAGCATTAAATTATGTTGGAGGATATTTAGTCAAAATTTCTTCCGATTATACCTCTTTAGATGCATGGCAAATTGAGGTCTTTGACGGCATAACCTAACTCAAAGTGATTTAGACCTGATTAAAATACAATACGGTTCAGTTAAAGTCAAAAACCTTGATATATGTAGGTTGGGTTGAGGAACGTTCACCGCTAGGTGTGCCGGAGGCACAACCCAACCTACAAGGTGGGTTTGTTGGGTTTCGCAGAGCCTCAACCCAACCTACAATTTTCCTTAACTAAACCGTATTGGATTAAAATATATTTTTAATAATTTTTAATTAATAAGATTAATGAATATTAGGTCAATATGGGATGTTCATATGCATACAAGAAAAAGTTGGTAGCTAACAAAATTTTGTTACCCATTTAAATTGGAGACTGCGTGCATCGCTGATGAATAAGCATTTGAGTTTATGATTACACGCAATCGTTTTTTTGAATCAGCTTCCAACTATTAAAGTGCTTCTGGTGGAGCAATATCGGAACCGATAGTAATACCCGCATTGCTAGACTTAATACCTGGTTTGGCTGTGTTCTCTTTGTACTTGAATGATTCGGAGACTTCTGAAGCAGGAGTTACTTCTGTATTTATGGCTTTTTCAGCATTGCTTTGTTGCTGGGATATTAGAGATAATCCTCCAACTGCACCAGCAACCAGCGCTGTGTAACCAACATACAAATGCATCGGGCTTATATCCAGTCCAATTCTGGGAGTTTTATCGGATTCAAACAATGAAGGAACAAGGGATTCTTTTGTTTCTGATGTTGGTAGAGATGCAGCTAAAACAGTACCGTTAAATCCTAAAGCATTTCCCATCACTCGGATAAAACCCCGAACATACACATCTGCTGGTAAGGATTCCATATCACCCCTTTCCACAGCTTCCATCTGATGTATGGGAATATGAGTGTACATATGCAAGTCACTCAAACAAAAACCTCGCGATTCTCTAGCTTGTTTTAATTGTTGACCAATTTCGCGAAACTTTTCTAGACGCTGCTCAACTCTAGTTTGCTTGGCAATTTGTGCTTTAGAAGGTTTTCCAGATTTGAACCAGTTAAAAGCAGTTGTATTTTTAGAGCTATCGACTACTTTTGTTGGCTTTGATGGCTCTTCTTTTACAATACTAGTTGTTGGGGATGGATTGACAATTGTCAAGCACTCAGATAAGTCGTTAGTTGATTGAACGGGTGATGTTTCAGTTTTGGGTTCAATTTTCTCTTCAACTTCTGGAGTGGTATCCGCAATCGTTTGATTGTGTAATGAAAGCTGACGAAATGCCACACCAATCGCTTCTCTTCCAACCGCTTTAAATAACAGCTTCGCTTGTTCCGATGAAGGACCTAACAATTTTTGTACTGTTGCCAAAGCACGACGATAGACCTTACTTTTGTGTAGTTCTGTTTCTATTTCACTTAATAGCGATCGCAATTCGTCTTGAGAAATTTCAATCGCGGGTTGTCCGGGAACTGATAATGAGTACATTGATGACATGACCATAATTAGGGGATGATGAAGGGTAGTTAAGCGAGAAAGTAAATTTACCTGTGTAATTTCTTCTAACCTTTCTTGACATTTCCGGATTGTTGCGTATAAACCCTATATCCTTTTCGGGAAATAATCATCAAGATTTTTCAACTCAGTTTTTCGCTGGGTAATCTAATTTTTACAAGTATTTATTTGTTCCTGATTTCTACAAAGTTATTGGTATTACTACTGTTGAAAGTTATTTACCAATCTTTTGTTGATTAATTAAATGTATAAAAATCAGCTTTTAATGTACTTAATAAAAAATCAATGCCTTGATTGAAACTATTAATTATTAATTTATACTAAGCCATTAACTGAAATACTAATTTAAATTGTGTATTGAATAGAATTGTTTTATACTATCTATAAATCGTACCTAGGAAGGATGACAAATTATGATATAAATCATCTGAGTTTGTTTTGCGTTTCGATTATTTGAATCATATATTTAAATCCGAGATATGAAAAAAATTATGAAAATTAGCTAGCTGACAACAACCGAAATAACATCTACCATTAGTAGTAATCTGGTATTGTGAGTTAGAATATGACCTTAGATTTTCACTTATGAAGCTACAGATAAAAAATCCATAATAAATTGTAACCAGGTAGAAGAATAGATGTTTGAAAAGTACTTTACCTGGCGACTAGAAGTCGCACGGAAGTCGCTCATGGGGGAGATCCCATTTCTGCGCGCTGCCTTGGCTACACAAGCAAAACACGCAGTAAGTCGGGTTATGAATGAACTAAGTCCACGCAGGTAGAATTTGCTTGTGTAGTAGCGGTTTAAACCCCCGGATACTTTCAAAACTGTATCAACTCCCTAATGTTTGAGAATTTGATTATAGAGTTGCCTTATGGTTTAGTAAAACATAAAGCCTACATGGATAAATCAGGTGTTTGAGATTACAAGATAATTGTCTCTATGGACATAAATACATTTTTGATGCCCTGTGGTTCAATTAAATAGCCTTGCAATAAAAATGTATTATCATAAAATAATTTTTCATTATTTTGTCTAAAAAGTTGTATAAAATACATCTTTTACAGTAATTTCTCTGTTGAATGTAATACATCAAAAACTATCGGGAGATGACAGTGAAGCCTTTAAATGAAGAGCAAAGGGAGAAACTTAAAGAAATAACTAACAAACTCAGACAAGTACGAGAAGAAAAATCTATACATATAGAAGAAATCGCAGCGAAAATACTTGTCCGACCTGTTTTTTTAAGTGCTTTAGAGGAAGGGAGATTTGAGGAATTACCCGAAGCAGTTTACATTCAAGGGTTTATCCGTCGTTATGGGGATATTTTAGGACTTGATGGTACTGGATTAGGGCATGAGTTTGGCAGTATTGCTTGTCCTCCCCCCATACCCCAGGAAAATAGTAATTTAGGCAATAGACCAAATATACATATACCTTTAGCCGTACCTTATATTTTATTGATAATTGGTGCTTCTTTAGGGCTATTTTATTTACTTAGTCCCAAACCAGCAGAGCAAGCTGTTAGTCAAAGTCAATATTCGTCAAATGTTTCGGAAGAAAAGAACCTACCGGAATCAACAACTTCATCCTCAGCAGCAGTTCCCAAGCCGACACCAACACCAACACTAACACCGATTGAAGGTGTGAAAGTTAGTTTAGATGCACAAGCTGAATCGTGGGTAAGAGTAACAACTGATGAGAAAAAAGTATTTGAAGGAACCTTACAAAAAGGAGACAAAAAAAGCTTTACTGCGAAAGAAAAATTAACTATACGTTCCGGTAATCCGGCTGCGGTAATGATTGGAGTCAATCAAAGTCAACCTGTTCCCCTTGGTTCTGATAATAATCCAAAAACTGCTACCTATACATCTGAAGGTGTAGAGTAGGGGATGGAGTTTGGGAGGACAAGGGGACAAGGGGAGAAATAAATAAGAACTGTCAACTGTCAACTGTCAACTGTCAACTGTCAACTGTCAACTAACTCCTCATTCCTAACTAATTAAACTTGGTGTACGTAAATGCCAGTTTGTTGCTTGTTCATATGCGTAGGCGACTTGAAATAGCTGATCTTCTCGGAGTACTTTACCAATTAATTGCAGCCCAATCGGTATTCCTTCGTCGTTGAAGCCGCAGGGAATGCTGATACCGGGTAATCCTGCGAGATTGACAGGAATTGTCATTAAGTCAGTTAAATACATATTAAGGGGATCTTGGGATTTTTCCCCTGCTTTAAATGCGGCTATTGGTGCGGTGGGACAAGCTAAAACATCAACTTGTTTAAAGGCTTTGTCAAAGTCTTCTTTGATTAATGTCCGAACTTTTTGAGCTTTAAGATAGTAAGCGTCGTAATAACCCGCACTCAGAACATAAGTTCCAATCATAATCCGACGTTTTACTTCTGCACCAAAACCTGTAGAGCGGGTACGGGTGTACATTGATAAAAGGTTATCTGCTTCTTCTGCTCGATAACCATATTTAACGCCATCGTAACGAGCGAGGTTTGCTGATGCTTCTGATGGAGCAATTATATAGTAACTGGGTAAACCGTAGCGGAACCGAGGACAGGAAACAATGTGAATTTCTGCACCTAATTCTTGTAGTAGATCGATGGCTTTGGTAACTGCTTCTTCTACTTGAGAGTCTAAACCTTCACCAAAGGTCTCCTTAATTATACCGATTCTGAGTTTGCCTCTCGGTTTTAAATCTGGTTTTAAACTATCGGTGTATTTAGGTATATCAACTTTTAAACTGGTAGAATCTTTGGGATCATATCCGGCAATTTCATTTAAAAGTATGGCTGCATCTTCTACTGTGCGAGAAAATGGTCCAATTTGGTCTAGGGAAGAAGCAAAGGCTACTAAACCGTAACGAGAAACTAGCCCGTAAGTGGGTTTCATTCCCACTACACCGCAAAAAGATGCGGGTAAACGAATTGAACCTCCTGTATCGGAACCTAGAGAAACGGTGCATTCTTGGGCTGCTACTGCTGCTGCTGAACCACCAGAGGAACCGCCGGGAACTCGTGATAAGTCCCAAGGGTTAGCTGTAACATGATAGGCAGAGTTTTCAGTGGAACTACCCATAGCAAATTCATCTAAGTTAGTTTTACCCACCATGACAGCGCCTGCATCGGCGAGTTTTTGCGTTACAGTCGATTCATATGGTGGTATAAAATTTTCCAGAAATTTCGAGGCGCAGGTAGTACGAATTCCTTTGGTACACATATTATCTTTGATACCGATGGGAATTCCTGCGAGCAAACCAATTTCTTCTCCAGCGGCGATTTTGGCATCCACTTTTCGCGCTTGTTGTAAAGCTTGTTCTTGAGTAACCTGTAAGAAGCTACGAACTTTCGGTTCTAATTGTTCGATGCGGTTTAAAGCTTCTTGGGTGATTTCAACCGCAGAACGTTTTTTATCAATTAATTGTTGATGCAATTCGCGTATGGATGCCATGCATTACTACTCCCTTTTATACTAATTAGCTCAAATGATTGATTTTAGTACATCTTGTAAAAGTCTGGTAATTTTAAATAAAAAATTGGTAATGGGTAATGGGTAATGGGGAATGGGGAATAGGGAATAGGGAATGGGGAATGGGTAATGGGGAATAGGGAATGGGGAATGGGTAATGGGTAATGGGGAAATAATTAATTATGAAGGAGTTTTGATGGACACGCTATGCTATCGCCCTTTCAATTATGTACTTCAATTACCAATTACCAATTCTCAATTACTCATTACCTTCCTTAGAATAATTTCTTAAAATATATAGATTAAACTAACTTTACAGATTTTCTGGGGGTGGGAATTATGGTCAAAATCGTATCTCGAAAAGCTTTAAATACTCAGATTGTATATGATATCGGTTTAGAGCGCGACCATAATTTTGCGATCAAAAATGGTTTGATTGCTTCTAACTGTTTTAATAAATCTCATTCTACAGCTTATGGGTATGTGACATATCAAACTGCCTACTTAAAAGCTAATTATCCATTAGAGTACATGACGGCGCTGTTGACAGCCAACAGTGGTGATAAAGATAAAATACAAAAATATATTGCTACCTGTATGAATATGGGTATTCAAATAGAATCACCGGATATTAACTCTTCAGAAGTTGATTTTACACCTGCTGATGGAAAAATTCTATTTGGATTGTCTGCTATACGCAATGTGGGAGAAAATGCGATAAATTACATTTTGCAAGCAAGAGAAGCAGGAGTATTTAAGTCACTTGCAGATTTTTGTGATCGCGTTGATTTGGGTACGGTAAATCGTCGCACTTTACAGTCTTTGATTAATTGTGGAGCTTTTGACAAAATTAACTCTAATCGCAATCAGTTAACTCAAGATTTAGAGTTAATATACGATTGGGCGCAGTCTCGCGCTAGGGATAGAGCAAGTGGACAAGGAAATTTATTCGATTTATTTGGTGGTGCTTGGAGCGGTGATTCTGCTGCCAAGAATCCACCAATGAATGCGGTATTAAGTCCTCCGAAAGCTAAGGAAGTTCCTGATTTACCTCCTCACGAAAAACTGCGAATGGAGAAAGAACTTTTAGGTTTTTACGTGTCCGATCATCCGCTGAAGTCAATACGTAAATCAACACGGATTCTTTCTCCGATAAATATGACGCAGTTAAAATCTCAGGGAGAAGAAGCAAAAGTTTGTGTAGTTGTCATTCTGAATAATGTGAAAAAGGTGGTCACTAAAAAGGGTGATCCGATGGCAATTTTGCAAATTGAAGATTTAACTACAACAGGGGAAGCGGTGGTTTTTCCTAAGACTTATGAACGAATTAATCAAATTTTACAAGTAGATAGAAAATTAATTATTTGGGGAAAAGTTGATAAAAAAGATGACCAAGCTCAATTATTAGTTGACGATGCAGAACCAGTAGAAAATGTAGAATTAGTCATCGTTGAAATGACTCCCCAACAAGCAGCTACCATTGAAGAACATCACCGCCTCAGAACAATTTTAAAAGATTTACAAGACCAATCAAATGAAAAAGAAAAAGAAAAAGGAAAAGTGCCTGTTATAGGTATTATTCAAGGTGAAAATTCGCGTCAAATGGTTCGTTTTGGTAGACAATATTGGGTGCAAGATTCAACAACCGCGATTATGGCTTTACATAATGGCAGATTTTTCGCCCGCATTCAACCGCTGATGGTAAGGAGTTAGGAGTTAGTTGTCCCCTTGTCGCCTTGTCCCCCATCTCTCATCTACACTTTTTATTTTAATTGTTCTACGTTGCTATCGCAAAATCGTCAACAGTAAATAACCCAATCATTGCAAAGGATTCATCGTTTTTTAGTTACTTTTGCTGATGATATCTTTATCTAAAAAATAGTATATTTTGATGCCATAACGTTGTTGGTGGCAAGCAGGGTGAGGAGTAAAAATTTGATAATGGTTGAAGGGTTAGATCAATTTGTTTCATACTGCAAAAGGATTCAACCCCAAAGTCAAGAAGATATAAAAAGGTTTTTTGAAGGTGTAATCGGATTTCCCTATGATAAGGAACTTCTACTACAGGCTTATTTGTATTTGAATATCCAAAACTTATTTCCTAATTGTTCTGAGTTGTTGTTGTTTGAAAAGTCTCCTATTGCTGATTATACTGATTTAGGTAAATGCGATTTTGTCTATTTAACTTCCTATAAAACACTGTTTTTAATTGAGACTAAATTTATTGATACAACTGCATCGGGAGCAACGGAAAGAAAAAGAAGAAATAAGCACCGAAATAAAGTTTTTGAACAGGTGATAACTTTAAAAAATAGGTTTGGTCAATATTGGAATATTCAGGTGGATGAATTGGAATGCGGTGTTTTTACCACAGATCCTGAAATTAATTGGCGTGGAAATGATATGAATGTGACTACAAAATCGGTTTCAATACGCAAATTAGAAGAATGGAGAGCTTCAAGAAACTATTAAGCAATCTTTAAGAGGGTGTTTATAAAATAAATTTCAAGTAGGGTATGTTACGGCTTTCTGCGATTCGATAGGAAAAAGATTGGCTGAAAATTTGCCGTAACGCACCAACTATTTTTGGTGCGTTAGATGTATTCAAATCATATATTTTAGCAGAACATAGTCGTGCATCTAACACACCCTACAAGATTTTTATTTTTTATTTATAGGACTTACGCAACTGGCATATTTTGATTGTAGGGGAGGCAAAACGCGGTGTAGATTTTCTTCCCCCTTTATTGCCGTTGCTGTGACACTTGGCTTGATTATTAACGAAATAATCAGGTTTTTGTGTCACGCACCAACCAGGGTTTTGTGACAATTGCGTAAGTGCTGATTTATAAACACGCTCTAATAGTCAGGATACAAAATCTTTAAATAATCAAGGCTTGGCTACTCAAAACACTTCTTTTCTCTTCCTTTTATTGAAATTTGAAGCTAAATCCCAATTTATACAAACAAAAATTATTAAAATTGAAGTAAAATTTATGCTTCTGGCAATTAGAGCTATGCTGTTTTTAATGGAGTGTGTTTATTCTTAGAGTAAACCATCCGCATTCAGCGGCAAAATCCCATGTTCAGTAAGCTTTGCAGATTCGGAGGTAAAAATAAGGTGCTAAAAACACTTTTGGTAATTGCCATTGGTTTCTTACCGTCTCTATTCTCCCTGTGGTTGATGCGTAAAAATAAGGCTAGAACACGCACGCTTTTGCAACGGGCTGCGGTTACAAGCTTTCCCAGATACCCCAGAAGTCAAAATTCTACAATCGATCATCGGGTTCAGCATAACTGTACCCAAAGCGATCGCTATTATTTGCAAGGAGTAGGTTATCTCGTCGGGGACATTAGCTGTGAATATAATGCTCGTTCTGGTTATCTAAGGTGTGCTGTCAATCCAACTGGTCCTTGTGATGGTTGCCGTTTTTATCAAGAAAGGAAGGAAGTTAGTCTCACAAAACATCATTTTTCAAATTTTACACCATTCCTAACAAGACCAGAAGACTCTTGCTCTGGTTCCCACTGAGCCGGGAAGCTGAGTTAGAAGGTGTAGATTCCCATCTCTTTCGTTTTTGTATTTGTTTTGATTTGAAATAATAATGTCTGCAACCTGGACGCAAGAACAAATTTTGGCACTAGCACCAGATGCAAGTTCAGCCCAAAATGGTAAAGCTTTGGCTACTTCCCGTAAGTGGTCATCATTAGGTTACAACGATACGGTAGCTTGGGGTGAGTGTCAAGGAACTGGGAAAAATCCCTATTTAACCCAAATCGACTTGACGGAACCGGCTTTTAAATGCAGTTGTCCCAGTCGAAAGTCTCCGTGTAAACACTGCATTGCGTTGTTTGTTTTGTTAATAGAAGAGCAAGAGTTGTTTACTGTAAATATTCCGCCAGAATCCGTGAGTGAGTGGCTTGAAAGCCGCAATCAAAGAACAGTGAAGAAAGAAGAAACAGTAAATAAACAAACAAAGCCCGACGCACAAGCTCTTCGTGCAGCTAAGCGTTTAGATAAAGTTACTGCGGGAATGCAGGATTTGGAAGTATGGTTACGAGATTTGGTAAGTAATGGCTTAGCAGCAGCACAAAGTCAACCTTATAGTTTCTGGGATGATACAGCAGCAAGGTTAGTAGATGCACAAGCACCGGGTGTAGCTCGTTTGGTAAGGCAAATGGGGAGTATTTGTTATTCTGGTGCGGGATGGCAAGAAAGATTATTATCCCAATTAGGACGAGTATATCTTTTAATCAAGGCTTTCAATAATTTGGAGAATTTAACTAATCCAGTACAAGTAGACATTCGTACTCAAATTGGTTTTTCCCAAAGTCAACAAGAATTATTAACACAACAAGGAATAAATGATTCTTGGTTGATTTTGGGGCAGAATTTAACAGAAGAAGAGCGTTTGAAAACACAGCGTATTTGGCTTTACGGTAAACAAACGCAACGAAAAGCATTAATTCTTAACTTTACTCACGGTAATCAGCCATTGGATAGCAGTCTTGTACCTGGAAGCTGTATTGATGGGGAATTAGTGTTTTTTGAAAGTGCTTATCTTTTACGAGCAATAGTTAAAACTCGTCAAGATGCAGTAACTCAGATGGATGGGATGCCGGGATATAGTAATATCTCAAATATGATGCAAGAATATTCCCAAGCTCTTGGCAAAAATCCTTGGATAGAACAATTTCCCGTTTCTTTGTGTCAAGTAATTCCGATTCAACAAAATGATAATTGGTTTGTACGCGATAAAGATAAATGTTTACTTCCTGTTAAATCAAGATTTAATTATAATTGGCAATTATTAGCACTCAGCGGTGGATATTCCCTTGATATATTCGGTGAATGGGATGGAGAATACTTTTTACCTTTGAGTGTATGGGTGGAAAATCGGTTTATCCATTTTGGATTTTAGATTTTAGATTTTGGATTTTAGATTTGTTTCTCGTTACCATCAACAGCATGATAATAATTTAGTTGAGGCTCTGGAACAAAAGTGTGAGTTCGATAATCACAGAAGTCGGGTTTTTATAAAAACCCGACTTCTCACCTCACATAAATAATAAATTATGGCTCATCAGTAGTTAGTATGCTAAAAAAATAGTAAAAAAAGGGAAGAGGGAATAAAAAATAGTATTTATTCTTAAAACCGATTAATAAAGCTAATTTCGGTTCATCACAGTAAGAGTTTCAAGTTTTTAATTTTTATTTTTAGCATACTATGTACTGAAGAACCTAAATTATAGAGAATAAATCATAAATGGATATGTGGCAGAATTTAGTAAAAACGGCAGTGGTAGGTACTCAAAGACAAGAGTTAAAAATCAGTACAAAAAATAATCCATTGGGTGAAGTTTTGAGTAGTCTTGATACTAATGACAAGGAAGGAAGTTTACTTGCTGCTGCTGGAACAATTTCTCTTTATCAACAAGCTGGTAAATCCTCTGTAATTGCTCGTAAAACAACTTTAAAAACTTGCGAATTAGATGATTTTACATATTGCAATTCGCTTTCAGAACAACATTTAGAAATAATGTTGAGTGGAGAATATATTGCTTTTTTACCGGAATGGTTGCAATTATTAGCGGCAAATAAAAAAGTTGTTTCGCCCAAATATTTACCAGATTTATTAACTAAAGGAATAATTCAGCATCATTGGCGAAAATATATTTTGCCTGTATTAGGAAAGCGAGGCATTTGGTTAGCAGCCCAAAATCCAGAATGGAGTTATGCTGTTAGTGAAAATAAAGATCAAATTTGGAAAAATGGTAGTTTAAAAGCTCGCAAAAACTTGTTAAAAGAATTGCGTCAATCTGAACCAGAAAAAGGACTCAAACAGTTACAACATATTTGGAGTAAAGAAAAAGCTCAAGAAAGAGCAAGTTTATTAGAAACGTTGGAAGTTGGTTTAAGTATTGAAGATGAAACATTTTTAGAGGATGCACTTGATGATAAAAGTAAATTAGTAAGAGATGCCGCAGCGCGATTGCTGTTACAAATACCGGAATCAAAGCTTGTCAAAAGGATGATAGAAAGAGTTCGTCCTTTATTAACTTTCGAGAATAACAAGATAGAAGTTATCTTACCTTCAAAATGTACTTTGGAAATGATTAAAGATGGTATTGATGAATCGAAATATATACCTGCTTTGGGAGAGAAAGCTAGTTTATTATTACAAATGCTCGCTTGCGTACCGCCTAACATCTGGAGTGATACTTGGAAAAAAACACCTAGAGAATTAATAAAAATTATTGAAAATCATCAATGGGGAAAATTATTTTTAGAAGCTTGGGCAACGGCTACATTCAGAAGTAAAAATATCACTTGGGCTGAAGCTTTGCTAAAATCATCTGTAAGGTTTTACCAAAACTCAAATCGGATTGATTTGATGATTAATTTACTTACAATTTTATCGCGTGATCAGGTAGAAGTTCTGATTTTAGATGTTTTGCAAAAATCTTCTCAGACACCACCTTTTAATTCTGCTAATCCAGCGTTTTCATTATTAATTAATACTCCATATATCTGGAATCAAGAAATCAGTCAGTCTGTAATATCAAGTATCAAAAGTTATATTGAAAGCAATCATCAAGTCAATAATTGGCAGTTTACTTCGGCTTTAGAAAAATTTTCTTTACAAATAGATGCTTCTATGTATAATGAAGCTACCGATAATTTGACTCTTGAAACAACCGAAAATATTCCTAAATCCGTCATTGATGCTATTGATAATTTTTTGCTTAAATTGCAGTTTAGATATGAAATGATTACAGCGTTAAATAATAATAATGTAGAGACGTAAAATTTTACGTCTCCATAATTTAAGTTAGAAAAAATTAGATATTTAATCGGATTTTTACAATGATTGTCTTGTCTGAGAAATATTTTACTTCAAAACCCGACTTCTGATGATGGTTACGATTATGGGATTATATTTATCGAATTCACTTTTAGGAAATCAATATGCCTGAAGAAAATAAAACCGCAGAGACGCTGAGAACGCAGAGGAATAAAAAAAAAGTAATTAAAGAGACTAGCTTGCTCAGGGAACACGCGGAGTTTCAATTTGCTGAGGAGTTAGAGGAATTGGACAAGGTGGATAAGCGGCAACGTCCGCCAAATTGGCAATTGTCGCCTTGGGCGGTGATGACTTATTTGATGGGTGGTCAGTTGGAAAGTGGTTTTGAGGTGTCGCCAAAGTATATCGGTGAGAGGAGGGTGATTGAAATTGCGATCGCAACTTTGACAACTGACAGAGGATTGCTGTTAATTGGGGTGCCGGGTACTGCAAAATCTTGGGTGTCGGAACATTTAGCAGCAGCGATTTCGGGGGATTCTAAGCTGTTAATTCAAGGTACTGCGGGAACGAGTGAAGAAGCGATTCGTTACGGTTGGAATTATGCTAAATTATTAGCTGATGGGCCGTCGATGGATGCATTGGTAGCAAGTCCGTTGATGCGAGCTATGGAAGATGGAAAAGTAGCGCGGGTGGAAGAATTAACCCGAATTCCGGCGGATGTACAGGATACATTAATTACTATCCTCTCCGAGAAAACACTACCGATTCCCGAATTAGGAGAAGAGGTGCAAGGGAACAAAGGTTTTAATGTCATTGCAACCGCGAATAATAGAGACAAGGGAGTAAATGATTTATCAAGTGCTTTGAAAAGGCGTTTTAATACAGTAGTTTTACCTTTACCCAAGACAGTAGAAGCAGAAATTGACATCGTACAGCGGCGTGTAGAAAGCTTGGGAAGGGCTTTAGAATTACCCGCAGAACCACCAGCATTAGAAGAGATTCGCCGGATTGTGACGGTGTTTAGGGAATTGCGTAGCGGAATTACCGAAGATGGGAAAACTAAGATTAAATCTCCTACAAGTACTTTGAGTACAGCCGAAGCAATATCAGTAGTTAACAGTGGAATGGCATTAGCAGCGCATTTTGGTGATGGAAATTTGAGCGCTTCCGATGTCGCTTCGGGTATTATTGGAGCAGTAATTAAAGATCCAGTTCAAGATAAAATTGTGTGGAGAGAATATTTAGAAACTGTGATCAAAGAAAGAGATAATTGGAAAGATTTGTATTTGGCTTGTAGGGAAGTTAGTTAATTTTAGATTTTAGATTTTAGATTTTGGATTGGAGGTTGATTGTAGGGTGTATTATGGCTTGAGAAATTTTGATTGTAGATTATTAATTAGATCAAGTATTTTCATAATAATTCTGAGTCACGAGATAATTCAGTTTGATACTGGCATATTCTCTTGTAGGGTGCTGTAACTTAGAAATTCTGAACGTAGTAGTAAGGAGTTTGTGGTGTCACGCAGCAACCACCTGATACTATAAAGCAATGCGTGGGATGAGCATTCCTGCCCGTCCGAATGTGCCTCATAAAGATGAAATATGCTGTTGCAACTAACTTGAGTAGAACAATAGTAAAATCTAACTATATACTACTATAGTGGTTTTCATCATCACATTTAAAGTTAAATAAAAAACAAAACCATGAAAATTAAAGGAATAAAACGCGGTAAAATTATAGAGCTATTAGAATCAGTTAATAGTATTCCCGATGGTACAGAAATTATAATTGAACTTGAAAATTATCCAAAAGAAGCCGAAACAAAACAACCTCTAACAGATGAGGAAAGATTAGCAAAATTAAATAAATTATTCGGTGTATGGAAAAATCAACCGGAGTTAATGAAGACTTTTGAAGAAATTGATCAACAACGTCATTCATATAGAGGTAGAAAATTAGCTACAACAGAAAATCAGGACAATGAATAATGTATCTACTTGATACTAATATTTGTATTGCGCTGCTCAATCAGAATCATAAGGCTATTAACAAATTTAATTTTTATTTTAGTCAATGCTATCTTTCAGCGATTATTGTTTCAGAACTTTATAAAGGAGTTTATTGTTCTAAACAAGTTGATAAAAATATTCAAGCTGTAGCTGAATTCATCGAACTGTTACCAGTAAAGCCATTTGATTTTGACGCAGCAATAGAATTTGGTAAAATTCAAGGTGAACTTAAGCAAATTGGTAAGCCCACAGGAGAAATTGACGCTTTAATCGCAGGTGTTGCACGTTCTAGTAAAGATATTTTGGTAACAAATAATATCAAAGATTTTGAAAATATTACTCATCTAGAATTAGAAAACTGGTTAGAATAATCCTCGGTGTGATACATGGCTTTCGTGTTCCTCAGCAACGCGCTACTTTGTCTCTACGGTTAAATCATGACTACTCACATCTTTGGTATACGTCATCACGGACCTGGTTCCGCACGTAGGCTATGTCAAGCCCTAAAACAACTACAACCTGACATTATCCTAATAGAAGGTCCCCCAGATGCTGAATCCTTAATACCGCTAGTGGCTTCACCTGAAATGCAGCCTCCGGTAGCATTATTAATTTACCTTCCAGATAACCCAAAAGAAAGCGTTTATTATCCCTTTGCCGTATTTTCTCCAGAGTGGCAAGCGATACAGTTTGGACTAAGTAATCACATCCCCGTGCGGTTTATGGATTTGCCCCTCACTCATCGCATGGGGATGAAAAAAGAACAACAACCAGAAGAATCTCAAATTGCCCAAGATCCTTTGGGTTTACTTGCCCAAGCCGCAGGTTATGGCGACGGCGAACGCTGGTGGGAACAGATGGTAGAAACACGAGGGGATAATGTTGATTTATTTACTGCTATCCTCGAAGCAATGACTGCTGTGCGTGAAGAAATGCCACCGATAGAAAATCCCGTCGAAGCTCAGCGCGAAGCATATATGCGGAAAACCATCCGCGCCGCCGAAAAAGAAGCATTTGAACGCATCGCCGTTGTTTGCGGTGCTTGGCACGCTCCCGCACTTTCCCAGGCATCAACAGTAAAAGAAGATACTGCTTTGCTCAAAGGTTTACCTAAAACAAAAGTACAAGCAACCTGGATACCTTGGACTTACGGACGTTTATCTTATAACAGCGGTTATGGTGCAGGTATCGAATCACCGGGTTGGTATCATCATCTTTGGGAATGGGGAATGGGAGTGAAGAGTGAGGAGTTAGGAGTGAAGAGTGAGGAGTTAGGAGTGAGGAGTGAGGAGTTAGGAGTGAGGAGTGAAGACAACCGGAGTTATTTATTTTCCCCCATTTCCCCATCCTCCATCACCTGGATGACACGGGTAGCGCGTTTGTTACGAGAACAAGATTTGGAAGCTTCTTCAGCGCACGTTATTGAAGCTGTACGATTAGCGGAATCTTTAGCAGCTTTGCGAAATCTTTGTTTACCTGGTTTATCAGAGTTGAATGAAGCGACTCAAACGGTGATGTGTTTTGGTAGCGATTTACCGATGCAGCTAATTCACGACAAATTGATTGTTGGGGAAAGTTTAGGTAAAGTTCCTTTAGAAACCCCGATGGTACCCTTACAGCAAGATTTACAACGACAGCAAAAGCGGCTGCGAATGCCTGCGGAAACAACAGAAAAGATGTACGATTTGGATTTACGTAAAGAAAATGATTTAGCTCGTTCCCATTTACTACATCGTCTGAATCTTTTAGATATTCCTTGGGGACAATTTCAAGCAACTCGCGGTAAAAAGGGTACTTTTCACGAATTTTGGCTGGTACAATGGCATCCTGAATTTGCTGTAAATTTAATTGAAGCAGGAATTTGGGGTAATACTATTGCTGATGCTGCCAATACTAAAGCTTGCAGTCTTGCGGATACAGCTTCGGAGTTGCCGACACTGACAACTTTGTTGGATAAAGTGATTTTATCTGACTTACCCGATGCGGTAATTTATTTAATGTCGCAGTTGCAAAATACTGCGGCTTTAACCAGCGATGTCACTCATTTAATGAATGCATTACCACCGCTGGCTAACGTAATGCGCTATGGTAACGTGCGTCAAACCGACACGGCAATGATATCCCACGTCGTTGATGGTTTGGTAGCGCGAATTTGCATCAGTTTACCAGGTGCTTGTGCTTCCTTGGATGACGATGCAGCAGCGGCAATGTATGAGAATGTAATTAAAGTGAATAACGCGATCGCAGTATTACAGAATCAAGAATATATTACTTCTTGGCGACAAGTTTTAGTGCAAATTGCAGATAATTCTAATGTACACGGTTTAATTTCTGGGCGTTGCTGTCGGTTATTACTGGATGCAGGAGTCTTGGATACAACTGAAGTAGCACGTAGGATGGGACTGGCTTTATCTAGCGCTACAGAACCTTATAAAGCCGGTGTGTGGATAGAAGGATTTTTGAAAGGCAGTGGTTTATTATTGTTACACGATGATAAACTTTGGCAACTTTTAGGTAATTGGGTAAGTGAATTATCGGAGGATTTATTTATTAATTTGTTACCTTTATTACGACGTACTTTTACAACTTTCACTGTATCGGAACGCCGACAAATTGGTGAAAGAGTCAAGAATGGGGTAGATGGAAATGTGTCAAATGTTGGTGATGATGGTAACGATATTAACGAAGAGAATGCTGTTTTGATATTGCCGATTGTCAAACAGTTTTTGGGAGTTTGAAGGATTACTTTTTTGATTGATTAGATTGTAGGGTGTGTGACGCTAGGAAATGATTTGAAGGTAACAATAAGACTTGTAGCGTCACGCACCATCTTGTCTACCAGATAACATTATCTCACTGAGGAATTGATAAAAGTCTCTACATTTAAAATTCATACTTGAATCCAGCAACGCCCAAATTAACGACAAAGAAAAACAATGTGTTTATCTATTTGTGGGTATAAATAATCCTACTAAGCCAATAAAACAAGCAATAATCATTAAAGAAAATATATTAAAGCTAATACCAGAACCATCAGTATTATTCTTCCAACGTAAAACCCAAAAATAACCTTCTCCAATTTCAAATGATGGAACCCTCAACAAAAGAAAAAGCCCCGCCATTCCTAAACATATTACAATTAAAAGCAAGAATGAACTAATAGTTATACCTAACCAAGTTTTGAATTTTGAGTTGATGTTTCTCATCTTTTTAACTTGAAAGATAAATTATTTGTTTAGATTTGCTTTTTCATTACAGCTAATTTTTGATTCTCATAATTTGGATCGTGAGTACCTAAGAGTTTATCCCAAAATGTAAAATACAATCCATAGTGTAGGGTATATTTACGATGATGTATTAAGTGATGTTTTGAGCCAATAAACCATTTTCCCAACAAGTTGGAATAAAAGGATGATGGAAATAACTCAAATCCAATATGATTAAATAATGCCCATACTGTCATTACCAATAATGCTGTAAGTAAGGTTATATAATGAAGCGGTAAGACAAAAACTATGCATATAAAGAATATAGCTTGTATCACTGCTTCACCTGGATCAAATGCAAAGGATGTCCAAGGTGTAGGTTCTCCAGAACGATGATGACCGTAATGCAGCTTTTTAAAAAGTAAGGGATGGTGAAAAACTCTATGCATCAAGTAAAAATATGCATCTTGAAGCACTAGTAAAATTATAAAACTAATGCCTAAATACCACAATCCATATTTATTTACAGAGGTGTATAAACGGGTAAATCCTAAGTCGTATCCCGTGACAATTAATGCTGCACAAAAAGCAAAAATTATCGCACATAATAACGATAATTCCATGTCTTTTTTAATGGTTTTCCACAACGGAGGCTGACGACCTAAATTACGTTTGTCAATAGGCTTTAGAAAAATAGAATAGAAGAGTAAATGGGTTCCCCCACAAATTAAAAAGTATCGACTAATAATAATGCCGAATAGAGCAAGCCAATCTAAGCACAGCTTGTTTATGATCGAAAATAAATTTTGTTGCAAAATAACTCCCTAATTGAACAAATAAATAAGAGTTTTCTTTATTATCGATTAATTCTTATTTTACAACAGATTATTGTAATGATGATTTATTTAAATATCGAATATTATTATTTTATTTAATTATCAAATTCTGGCTGTATCTCTAGGATAACCTTTGACATCAAGCAGTGCAGAAGCTGAAGACCTTTTAAGTTTTTCTATAACGCTAAAACTACCATCTGTTTCTAAAATTACAGCTTCTACATCTTCGATTCCCGCGATTCCCTTGGCACGTAAAGCGGCTAATACTTCACCTTCAGTTACTCTTTGATGTCGCAAAGCTTTATGCTCTAGTTTACCTTGAAAAAGTAATAAAGTTGGTTCTGATTTAATCCATCCTTGAAACATTTTAGAACGCACAGAAAGCCAGGTCATAATAAATTGGAAAAACACTAACATTCCAATTCCTAAAACTCCCTGTGCCAAGGAAGTATCTGTTGATAACACTAAGTTCGCTAACATCGAACCTAATGCAATCGTCACAATGAAATCAAAAGAATTCCATTTTGATAAAGTCCGCTTTCCGGAAATACGTAATATAAAAATTATCGCCGCATAACCAAGGCTTCCAAATATCAAACTGTTTAGCAGAGCATCCCAACTATTAAACATTTTTTTCCTATTACTAATATTTAATTTAAAAAAAATAAGTTAGGCAGAATTATTCTAATATTAATACTTTCTGCCTGGAAATCTTTATATTTAGGATTACCTAAATATAAAGATTTCCGAAAATGTTTTGAGAAGATAATTAGTTAGCCGGTGGGACAACCTTCACATCTGTCTTCACAGATTTTACTCCTAGAATCTCTTTTGCTAGCGGTTCAATTGTCTCGTATTCCTTTTGGTCAGGAACTGTACCTGCAATTGATACTATACCGTCTTCAGCTTCCACAACTAACTGTCCACGAGGAATATTAGCTTCTAATTTAGAACGAACTTCACTTGCTAAATCAGAATCTGTTCTATCAGCTTGTTCCCCACCAGCCATATCATTACGTTCTTCCCGTGCGCGAATATCGGCATCTAATTGATCTCGACGAACCTGACTTTGAGCATCTTCTTTTGTTTCCTCAACGTTCTGAGCATTGTCTACATTACCATCGACAGAAGTCGGAGCATCAGAACTTGTTCTCGCGGTATCGCAAGCAGCTGCACCAAATATTAAAATACTACTTAATACAAATGTTGCTATTTTTTTCATTTTCTCCTCACTGTTTGAATTGAATTTAATCAAATATTTCAATTTGAATAATTTGACAATTTTGATTTTGCGTGGAGCATTTTTAACAGAGTATTTGCTATTTCAAATCAATACTCTGTTTGCAAGTTTAAATGCTTCCACTTAACTTTTATCGGTCTCTACGAATTGTGGAGTTATCATCAACATCAATGTCTAATTCTTCACGACGAATTGTTTCTTGTGCTTCCACAGTATCCCGTTCAACTTCTTTACGAACTCTGACTTCTTCGCGAACAAAGGCTTCTTTGTCAATATCAGCAGATTCTTCATAAATATCCATACGAGCTACTTCTCTACCAGAGAAATCAGCAGCACCTGGAGATACTACTCTTTCATTTGTAGGAGTGGTACGCTCAATTACTACTCTTTCTTTCTCAACGGGAACCGCAACTCTGACTGTTTCTGTTTCAACGTGCTTACCTACAGAAACCTCACCAGTTTTTTGGCGTTCTTTATCTGCTACCAAACGTTCTTCATAAAGCTTCACGTTATCATTGTCTGGTACTTCTGCTGTCGGAGCAGGTTCAGGAGTTCTCGCTACAGGTTGTGCAGTTTGTGTTGGTGCATTGTAAATGCCGAATTCTTCAACACCACAACGACGCATGATCGATTCTGCACGTTGTACTTCAGCTTCCGTACCAGTTACCATTACTAAGAAGCTACCACCAGATACTCTATCGCTGTAAACTTTTGCTTTTTCTTCAGGAATACCCAATCCGATTAAAGCACCGACTAATCCACCAGTCGCTGCACCAATTGCACCACCAGCTAAAGTAGTTGCGATCGCAGTTGCTTCTGCACCAGCAAACATAATCGGACCGATACCAGGAATTGCTAATGTTCCTAAACCTACGAGTAAACCAGTAATTCCACCTAACGCACCACCAGTTAAAGCTCCAGCGGCTGCACCTTCGTCAGCTTTATTGCCAACATCTTGCCTTGTTTCAACACCGTCTAATTTATCGGCATCCCGTGCTATCACGGAGATTCTGTCTTCATGGAAACCAGCATCTTTTAATCCACGAACCGCAGCTTCTGCTTCTTCACGACTATAAAATAAACCAGCAGCTCTTTTATATTCGAT
The DNA here is from genome assembly GCA_012033205.1 of Richelia sp. SL_2_1. Lineage (GTDB taxonomy): Bacteria > Cyanobacteriota > Cyanobacteriia > Cyanobacteriales > Nostocaceae > Rivularia. Next base: position 86,600 of record JAAUSO010000002.1, read on the forward strand.
ATTATTTGTATTTGTATAAGCCGTCATTATTGACCTCCTAATTAACAATAAATACTAGTGTCATAGCTGTATCTAAAAGTTAAGATTCACACTAGCCTGTACGCAATAAAAATTTTGTTTGCTTACATTCAAATCATCTCAAGCTTTTGCGAATATCGCTTCTATCAAAAGAACAGTGAGGAAGTTAATCGAAAGATAGAAAAATTCTCAACATCTGACTAAAACCAAGTATTTTGGCATGATTTGTTTGAAATTAACTTTTTTGATTGAGAAATTTATTGAACGCAAATTGCTCGATTAATCAAAGTCATATGATTTTTTTTTTTTTTAAGCATTTAGGTGTAAAGGGTTTAGTCAATTGCAAGTGACTCAAAAATATATTGATTCTTATATTTATCTTTCAAGATACATAATTATCAAATAGTTTATTTGTTCGCATTTATTTAGATATAGTTATTGAAATATAGCTCTAATATCATCCTTAAGAATAATCAATCTAGCTTAAGATAGATTCAGAAGTAAAATTGATATAACTTGTGATGGAATTTGGTCTTTATAAATCTTCACTCCAGGCTCAGCTTAGGAAGCAAAAAGAAGCAGAAATACATATATTTTTATTTTCAAAAATCTGCGGAGCATTCCTATAGCAATCTAAAATCTGTCTTGGAAAGTTTTGGGGGAAGAGAATCTACACCCCAAACTTTCCGCAAAATCTAAAATCTAAAATAGATATGACTCAAAGCTCAGAAAACGAACGCTTACGCCGATGGCGACTTATTTTAGGAAGCCAAGAAGCTTCGGGTACTGGTTGTAAACTAACTGGTGCAGATGCCAAAATAGATAAGTCTTTAGATGCGCTGTATGATTCAGAACGTTCTGGAGGCTTGGGTAATTCATCACTAAAAGTTGCTCGTTGGCTAGGTGATATCCGTAGTTATTTTCCTTCATCTGTGGTAAAAGTGATGCAGAAAGACGCACTCGAACGCCTCAACCTGCGTCAAATGTTACTTCAACCAGAAATGCTTTCAGCAGTGGAACCAGATGTACATTTGGTGGCAGATTTGCTGTCTTTAAGCAATATCATGCCTGAAAAAACTAAAGATACCGCTCGTCAAGTTGTGCGCTGCGTTGTCGAAGAATTGCAGCGTAAACTCACAAATCCCACCCATCAAGCCGTCATGGGAAGTCTCAACCGTGCTAGTCGCAACCGTCGTCCCCGTCATCACGAAATCGATTGGAACCGCACCATCCGCGCTAATCTCAAACATTATCAACCCGAATACCGCACAATTATTCCTGAAGTTCGTATTGGTTACGGACGCAAATGTAGTAATTTATGCAACATTATATTATGTATTGATCAAAGTGGTTCAATGGCGACTTCTGTAGTTTATGCAGGAATATTCGGAGCCGTTTTAGCATCATTACCGGCAATTCAAATACGGATAATTGTCTTTGACACAGCAGTCGTTGATTTAACAGCAGAAGCTAATGACCCAGTAGATTTACTGTTTGGCACTCAACTCGGTGGCGGTACGGATATTAACCAAGCGCTAGCATATTGTCAAAGTTTGATTGAGCAACCCCAAAATACGATTTTAGTATTAATTAGCGACTTGTACGAAGGTGGCGATCGCAAACATTTGTTAAAGCGAATGGCGGCAATCGTAAATTCTGGAGTACAGTTGGTAACTTTACTTGCCTTGAACGATGAAGGCGCACCAATGTACGACCATAGTATAGCAGAAGAAGTCGCCCTTATGGGTAGTCCTGCTTTCGCTTGCAGTCCCGATAAATTTCCCGATTTAATGGCAACGGCGATTCAAAGGCAGGATATCGCTCAATGGGCGGCAGCTAATGATATTGTGACTACACGGCTTGCTAATAGGTAATTATGGAATCGGGGCATTATTATAACTGGCGATTGCCACTACCCGCAGTCGTGAAAAAAATAAAAAGATTTTTTTCGAGATACATAGTACGAGAAAAGAAGGTGTCCTTTTTTGAAACCCCTAAATTAATTTATGGGGTTACGACTGCCGACTGCCCACTATAAAACTGCCCTTCATTTTGCGTTCAAAAAACATATCCACGCAGCTTAAAACAGATAATACAAACACTGATATAGAATTACTATAGTTTTAGTAACAAATCAAACTTGTTATTTTAGTTTTCTTCTGCAATAAATTAATAGTCGATTTGGAATAACCCTGACACCAGGGTATTTAAATGAAATATTGGAATAAATAGGAATTTAAATGGGAGAAATTTCCGTAATTCCTACCTCATCGCCTGTATAATATCTAAAATCTAAAATTTTATGAATTCAGACTTACCTTTAGATTTAAACTTAGAAAATTTGCCTCACCACGTAGCCGTAATCATGGATGGTAACGGTAGATGGGCTACCAAACAGAAGCTACCACGTATTGCTGGACATCGACAAGGTGCGAAGACACTAAAAGAACTATTGCGATGTAGTAAGAATTGGGGAATTAAGATATTAACAGCTTACGCTTTTTCTACGGAGAATTGGCGACGGCCAACTGAAGAAGTTGATTTTCTGATGATTTTGTTTGAAAAAATGTTGCGTCGTGAATTAGAAGAAATGCATCGGGAAGGAGTCAGAATTAATTTTGTTGGTGATTTATCAGCATTACCAAAATCATTGCAAAATGAAATACATCGTTCAATGTTAGAAACATCAAATAATCAAGATATTCAGTTTAATGTTGCAGTAAATTATGGTAGTCGGAAAGAAATTGTTAATGTTTGCCGTCAAATAGCAGAATTAGTTCAAAAAGGAGAAATAAACTTAGAAGATATCAATGAAAATTTAATAGAACAGAATTTATATACAGCAGACATTCCCTCACCAGATTTACTAATTCGTACTAGTGGAGAGAAACGGTTGAGTAACTTTCTTTTATGGCAAATGGCTTATACAGAAATGTATTTTACCGATATTTTATGGCCAGATTTTGACCAAGTAGCTTTCCGAGAAGCATTATTAAGTTATCAAAATAGAGAACGGCGTTTTGGAAAAGTAAAAGCCGTATTATCAGCTTAATAATTAATATTGTAGGGCGGGTATCTTGCCCGCTGATTATTAAAAATACTAATTATAAAACCAATAATTTTAAAAAATTAGTTATCTATATAAATATTTGAGACGTAGCATTGCTACGTCTCTACATCAATACTAATAATTATATGTATTACTATTCTTGGTAAATAATTATTTAAAAATCAAATCCAACCTCTGCTGTGATTCCTTTAAAGCGTCTTTCGGATTACTTTTACCCAATAAAACCGCTTCCATCGCTCTACCAATGCTTTCCGAAACTCTACTATAACCTGTAAAAACTGGACGACTCCGCCCATATTGTGCTTGTTGTAAAAAGACTTGTGCTGTTGGCTGTTTTTCAATATAAGCTTGATACTTTTCACTTTGACGCGACTTTAAATTTGTTGGTAAATAACCAGTTCCTAACGCCCATTCTGTTTGAAATTCTTCACTTACTACATATTCGGCAAACTCAAAAGCCGCTTTTTCTCTTTCCGGTGTAGTTTTAAATAAAAACAGATTTTCGCCGCCAATACTGGTAGCTTGACTTTCATTTTTAGGAATCGGAAATACGCCAAAGTCACCATTTTTTATATCATTATTAATATAAGTCAAAGTCCAAGGTCCTGTTACCTGCATTGCGACTTTACCAGCGACAAAAGCATCAGTTTCAAAACCTCTTTCCGGTGCAGATAATATTGCAGAACCATCTTTAACTAAATCTTGCCATAATTGTAAAGCGGATATTGCTCCTTGATTATTTACTAAATCCACCTTTGCAGCTTCCATCGCTAATTCACCACCAGCACTCCACATAAAAGGTAGCCATATAAATACGGTAAATTCTCCTTTTCCTAAAGGTAAAAAGATACCGTGCTGGTCAATTTTATTATCTCCATTAGTATCACGAGTTAACGTTTTTGCTACTTGACGAAACTCCTCCCAGTTAACAGGTAATTTGTTAATTCCCGCCGCTTTAAACAAACTTGGACGATAAAAAATTCCCACATTATTAGTAGCAAAAGGTACTGACCAAATTTGATTTTGATACTTCATTGAATCAAACAAAGTGGGGTCAATTTGATCTTTCACAGGGGATTGATTGAGCATTTCATCCAATGGTACTAAAGCATCTAATTCTACTAATTGTCCCGCAATTGTCGGATTAAACCATAATAAATCTGGTGGTGCATTTCCCACTACAGCCGCCAAAATCTTCGGCATTTGTTGATCTGGTTGTCCTACATACAGCGACTCTACCTGAATATACGGATGATTTTGATTAAATTTATCTACTAACTTTTGCAACACATCGCGATTAGAAGGTGGATTTACTCCTTGCCATAAAGTAAGATGGGTTACATTATTTTGCTGCGAAGTAAAAGAACTTTGGCATCCAGTGGTGAATAATATACAAACTATTAATAGAATGAATAACTTTTTATAAGACATATTTTTTGGGTACATTAGATTCATTATTCCGTTATTTTAAGGATTAAAGTCCTAACTACCAACAAAAAATTAAAATTAAAATTAAAATTAAAATTAAAATTAAAATTTTGTGTTTGTACAAAGCTCTAGGTAAAATGCTTTGCTAAAGTAAATTTTAGAGAAAAAATAAATATATTCTAGTTATTCGAGTTATTTAATCGATTTTATAGGTTGGGATTATGGCAGGACACAGTAAATGGGCAAATATTAAGCGTCAGAAAGCTCGTGTAGACGCGAAGAGAGGTAAAACTTTTACTCAACTATCTCGTGCAATTATTGTCGCAGCTAGAAATGGTGTACCAGATCCCAACGGTAACTTTCAACTCCGCACCGCAATCGAAAAAGCCAAAGCCGCAGGTATTCCTAACGATAATATCGAAAGGGCGATCGCCAAGGGTGCGGGTACATTTACGGATGATGAGGCAGCATTTGAGGAAATACGCTACGAAGGTTACGGACCAGGTGGTGTAGCAATTTTAATTGAAGCTTTGACAGATAACCGCAATCGTACAGCAGCTGATTTACGGGCAGCTTTTAGCAAAAATGGCGGCAATCTTGGGGAAACTGGTTGCGTTAGCTGGATGTTTGATCAAAAAGGTGTTTGTATTATTCAAAATGTCACCAATGAAGAAAAACTTCTCGAAGCTTCTTTAGAAGGTGGTGCAGAATTTTACGAAATGACTGACGATGATATGGCTGAAGTTTTAGCAGAAGTCACAGATTTAGAAAACCTTAATCAAACACTCCAAGAAGAAGGTTTTGATGTTACAGATGTCGAATTACGTTGGATTCCCAGCAACAATATTGATGTCACTGACTCCGAACAAGCACGGATGCTTATCAAGTTAATTGATACTCTGGAATCTTTAGACGACGTGCAAAATGTGACAGCTAACTTTGATATGGCTGAGGATTTAATGGCTGCAAGCTTTCGTTAAAGACAGTTGATAGTTAATTTTTCACATCTCCCCCCATCTTTCCCCCCCTTGCCTAAATCCTTCAAAATACGTCACAATATATGAAAATGCTGTGATTAATCTTAACAATGGCGCAAGCGCAGCTTCCTACAACTATTTCACCTTCCCAATCCCTTGCCGAAAAACGAGGGTATGATTACGATTTGGTAATTGTCGGTGGCGGAATTATCGGCTTAACTCTAGCCGCTGCCTTAAATAATTCGGGGCTAAAAATACTTTTAATCGAAGCAAAAGCCCAATCTGCTTCGGTAGCTAAGGGACAAGCCTATGCAATACATATGCTGTCGGCGTTGATTTATCAAGGAATTGGCATTTGGGACAAGATATTACCCCAAATCGAAACTTACAACCGTGTGCGTCTTTCTGATGCCGATTATCCGCGTGTAGTAGAATTTAATACTTCGGATATCGGTAGTCAAGATTTAGGTTATGTAGCCGAACATCAAGCACTGTTGTATCCCTTGCAGGAATTTGTCAAAGCCAGTCCGAATGTCACTTATTTATGTCCAGCATCCGTAATAAATACAGAGTACCTGGAAAAAGTAGCGACGGTAGAGGTTAAAGTCGCAGGAGAAATTTGCACGATTCGTAGCCATTTAGTAGTAGCTGCTGACGGTGGAAATTCCCGCATTCGTGAAGCTGCGGGCATTAAAACCAGAGGTTGGAAATATTGGCAATCATGTATTGTGGCATTTGTCAAGCCAGAAAAATCTCACAATCATACAGCTTACGAAAAATTTCAGTCCAGTGGACCATTTGCGATATTACCGCTACCGGGAAACCGTTGTCGAATTGTGTGGACAGCACCCCACGCAGAAGCAAAAGCCTTGTGTGAACTGGATGACGAGCAATTTTTGGCGGAATTGCAACAGCGTTTTGGCGAGCATTTGGGTAAATTGGAATTACTCGGCTCGCGCTTTGTTTTTCAAGTACAGTTAATGCAAAGCGATCGCTATATTTTGCACCGACTAGCTTTAATCGGCGATGCAGCACACAAATGTCATCCCGTAGGTGGACAAGGTTTAAACTTAGGAATCCGCGATGCAGCAGCCTTAGCGGAGGTAATTCAAGAAGCCCATTTGACTGGTAAAGATATTGGAGATATTAAAGTACTCAAAACCTACGAACGTTGGCGTAAACGAGAGAATGTAGCGATTTTAGCCTTTACAGATTTGTTAGATAGAGTATTTTCCAATCAGTTCTTACCCGTAGTCATCGCCAGACGCTTTGGTTTATGGATAATGCAGCGCGTACCTTTGATCAGAATATTTAATCTTAAATTAATGATTGGCTTAAAAGGTAGAACCCCGAAATTATCACGGATTAATTGATGATTCCACGGATTTCACGGATTTAATTACCCATTACCCATTACCCATTACCCCTTACCCATTACCTATTACCTATTACCAATTACCCATTACCCATTACCAATTATCAATTTTCTCAAAAAAAATCAAAATTGCTCACTCAGATCGGTTCATTTACCCGCTAGTGATGTTAAAGTGCAAAATATTCTTGTGAAATTCTCAGCGGGTATCAATGCTGAAGAAGCTACAGAAAAAACAAATTTCTCTGATTGCTGGTGCAGGAATCTGTGCCTTCCTGGTTGGAGCTATGGTTTCAGCCCCCCAAATTGGCAAAAATTTGGGGCAATTATTCAATGGTAATAGTCAGCCTGAGCCGATATCTGAGGCGAATATAGCCAAATCTGTTGTTTTACCTTTGGTAAATCAATCTCCCAAAGAGCGTGCGACTAAATTGGCTGAAATTGCCAAAGGTTCAGCCTCTGTTGAACAATATCGCGCTCGCTATCTTTTGGCTAATGATTTATTAGAAAAAAACCAAGCAACGGAGGCTATGAAGTTACTTGATGGTCTCGAAAGAGATTATAAAGCTCTTGCGCCCTATGTTTTATTACAACAAGCTCGTGCATATGATATTTTAGGTGAAAATGGTAAAGCTTCCGATCAAAGGCAAGCTGTTATTAGAGATTATTCTCAAGAGCCAGTTGCTGCAAAGGCTTTGTATTTAATTGGAGCCGAAGAATACCAAAATAAAGCGATCGCTGAATTTCCTTCTAACCCTTTAACCTGGGAAATTATTAAAGGACGTTTGCAAAATAATCCCAATCAGCCAGAATTACAATTAATTCTCGCCAAACAAGCTTTTGAACAACCCGGAATTGTTCCGGTGTTAGATGCGCTAGTTAAAGAACCAACCCTTAAACCAGAGGATTGGCAAATAATTGGGAATGCCTATTGGGAAAATAAGCAATTCGGGAAAGCAGCCGCAGCTTACGCAAAAGCAACTCCTACCGCAGAAAATTTTTACCGTCATGGTAGAGGATTACAAATTGGTGGGGAAAGAGAAAAGGCTCAAATCGTTTATCAACAAATGCTTAATAAATTTCCTGATGAGCCGGAAACAGGAAAAGCTTTGTTAGGTTTGGCAGATTTAACAAAGACGGGTAGCGAAAGTTTACCTTTTCTTGACCAAATAATTGCCAAATTCCCAGAGCAAGCAGGGGAAGCATTAATTCGTAAATCTAAAATTCTCCAATCCCAGAATAATGATTCAGGTGCTAGGGAAGCTTTAAAACTACTAATTACTAAGTTTGCCAAAAGCGAAGAAGCAGCAGAATACCGCTGGAAAATCGCCCAAGAAAAAGCTAAAGCTAGAGATTTTCAAGCTGCATGGGAATGGGCTCAACCGATTCCACTGCAAAATCCTACTAGTATTCTGGCTCCTAGAGCCGGTTTTTGGGCTGGTAAATGGGCTACAAAACTTGGTCAAGAAGCTAAAGCAAAACAAACTTATGAGTATGTACTTAGTAATTTTCCTTACTCTTATTACGCATGGCGTTCCGCAGCAACTTTAGGCTTGGAAGTTGGTAATTTTAATACTGTGCGTGATATGAGTCCGGAATGGTAGAGCGGATACCTCCTTTACCACCCGCAGGTACCGATACTTTTAAAGAGTTGTATTTATTAGGACAAGAGCGAGACGCTTGGCTGCAATGGGAAACTGAATTCCAGAATAAGCAACAGCCAACTATCGCCGAACAGTTTACTGAAGGTTTGATGCAATTGGCAAGAAGAAATTATGTCGGGGGAATTTCTACGGTAAGCAAGTTAGAAGATAGGGAAAAGCCTGAAGAAAAAGCACAATATCAGGAATTGAGTCGAACAAATATGTATTGGCAGGCTCGTTATCCATTTCCTTATTTTGACCTGATTAACAAGTGGTCTAAAGAACGTCAACTTAATCCTTTCTTGGTAGTTGCACTGATACGTCAGGAGTCGAGATTTCAAGAAAAAATTAAATCTGTGGCTGATGCTACTGGTTTGATGCAGGTACTGCCGAGTACAGCAAAATGGATTGCACCGCAAATCAACGTAGATTATGCTACCACCGATTTAACAGACCCCAATGACAATATTATGTATGGTACCTGGTATTTAGACAGTACTCACAAGCAATACCAAGATAACTCATTATTGGCGATCGCTAGTTATAATGCAGGCCCGGGAAATGTTTCTAAGTGGTTGACAACTTTACCAAAAGATGATCCGGATGAGTTTGTCGAAGCTATTCCCTTTCCCGAAACTAAAGATTACGTTCGTCAAGTATTGGGAAATTACTGGAATTATCTGCGGATTTACAACCCCCAGATATCTCAGTTAGTAGCTCAATATTCTGCAAAACAACCCCAGCTTACTGGGCAAGAAGCCCAGAAACCAGCAGTAACTAGCAATTAGTTAGGTTAAAGGTTAAAGGTTAAAGGTTAAAGGTTAAAGGTTAAATATGAAGAAGGTAAGAATGGGGATGAGAAGTCGGGTTTTTACGATGATTGTCTTTTCTCACTGATATTTAAGCTAAAAACCCGACTTCTGATTGTGATGTGGGATGAGAAGTCGGGTTTTTACGATCATTGTCTTTTCTCACAGACATTTAAGCTAAAAACCCGACTTCTGAAGATTAGTATCATTAAAATCTTATCAATCAATTTAATCATTAATTTCCGATTTTGTATGTAATATTACTTAGATAAATTGGATATGCATAGTATAAATATAATCATTGATTAAGTTGATATCAAACATAAGGTGTTTCGATGAATGAAGATTTTTTATTTGTACTACTTAAAGTTATTTGGCAGGATTTAATAGAGGATGTAGCTTATGATTCAACAAAACAAAATTGGCAAGTCCTTCAAACCGTTATTGATGAAAATAAGCATAATAAACAGGTTAACCAAAGTTTAATTATTGCATTAAACAAGTGTTTTTACTCTTCAAGCAAAATTATTGCCGAAAGATGTCGAGAAGAATTGATTAAAAAGTCTACTTTTATTCAGTATCGTGGAGCAAAAATTTATAGCCCTCCGCAGAATGATACAGATATTAGAAATTTAGAACAGAAAATTAAATTTCTAGAAAAGCAATTAAAGCAAACTGGTAAAAAACATTCAAATAATCAATCCTTTCTAATTTTGAATCAAGTTGAAGAGTTAGTAAAGCAATTATTTCAATCAGGTTATCAATCTTACCATGAAGATAAGGATATAGATCATAAACTATTTGCAGAAGTAGAAAAAGATTGTAATGTAGATATTTATAAAACTGCTCTCAGGGATGATGAAAATGGTTTACGCAAACAAATTTTTAACGGCTTTTTGATAGAAGTTGAGTCATTAGAACAGCTTAATCGTATCTTTAATGCTAGGACATATTTAATATTAAAGCAAATACGTAATAAATTTTAAAATAAGTTATTTTTCACCTCAATAGTTTTGACAATTGCATCTTTATCTTCCCTAGTTGCTTGATTGCATAAAATCTTCCATTTATACTGTACTTCACGCTTACCTTTATCTACTTCCCGACGACATTCAGCTTCATGCCAACCTTGACGCATTAAATGTAATATTGGTAAATGTAATCTTTGCGATTTTCTTTTTTGGTCGTATTCTATATTTACTTGTGTTAAAGCTTTATCAAGCTCTGAGATGAATTTTTGTTGTAACCAAGTATGAGAAATATTATTTGTTAATTCTAAATAAAATTCATAAAGTGATTTTTCAAAATTCGGTGTTACTCGATAATATCTAATCGGAAAGTTGAAGTGTATTTTTATTTTTTCTATTGCTAGAATAATATGATTAACGTGTATTTTCTCTCCGGTAATATTGGTCATGTCTTTACCTTTACGAATAAATGCAAGTAGTGGTGTTTGATGGTAAAAACCTGTAACTTCAACAATATCGTTGATGTGGTAACGGTATAATCCACCTGTTGTGGTTAATAAAATGCTGTAACGTTTACCTAGCTCTAATTCGTAAGCCGATAATACGGGAAAGTTTGATGTTTCTAAATCTTCTTCCGGGATAAATTCGTAGTAATTCGTATTGATAGCTAAAATGCCAGATGAGGTATTGTCTAGATAAGGTAAAGTCATTTGTGCTTCACTAGCGAGATATCCTAAATCACGAATCGGTAAATCTCCAAAAACATCAGATAATTTTTCTGCTTGAGTTCCCACACTTCCACCAATCCAACAACTAATTAAATTAAGATGTTTCCAATAGTCTTTGGGTAATAGATTATTTGTTTTTTCTACAATTATTTCTAATTCTTTAGCTCGTTTTGCTTGGGGTTTAAATAATTTTTGTAGCTTGGAGATAACTTCAGGTTGATGAGATGATTTAATATCTATTTTTCCATCATAAATTGAACGAATCAGTTCTTCTTTATGAGTATCGATAAATCCAGCAATGCGGAGGAGAGTACTGGGGTTAGGAGTGCAAATAAAAGATACTTGTCGGGATAAAAGAAATAACGCGATCGCAATATATTTTTCCTCATAATTTTTCAGTTGCAAAACTTGATGAGGGATAGCATAGGAACTGCGAATAATAGCGGGAATATTCTCATAAATTCTGCCGGAAATACTACCATAAGGAATTCCTGAAGCAGTGTAACCTTCAATAGCAGAACTAACAATACCAACTGAGGCAAAATCTAGAAATTGAGGATGAGTTAAAAGAATGCGATAAAGCCATTGTCTCATTAACTCAGACGTTAATTTTTCCGACTGCTTGGTTACAGGTATATATTTGGGTTTACCCGTCGTACCGCTAGTCACATTGAACATAAAAGGTTGTTCGGTAGTTAAAACCGATTGTTCACCTTTAATAACCCGATCGCAATAAGGACGTAATTGCTCATAATCTCGAATTGGAACAGCTTTACGGTAATCTTTTTCAGTTTTAATTTGAGAAAAATTATGTTCTTTACCGAAAACTGTGTTCTGATTTTTATTCAGCAGTTTCAATAAGAATTCTTGCTGAGTTTCTTTTGGTTTTGTCGCTGTAATATCTAGCTGTTTTGCTAAGTATTTACCTTGTAGTTTAACGGCTAATTTTAATATTAAAGACATTTTTTTATTTGATTTTATTTTTTTAAACGCAAAGTAGCGCAAAGGTTTACGCAAAGGAATGCAGAGGTTTAACGAAAGTTTTGTGTTTGGTTACAAATTAATAATTTTATGAGCATACTTTTGCAATATGCTATCTTTGACTTCAATACCTAATCCCGGTTTACGCAACAAACCAGCTTTACCACCGTTACCAAAATGAATACTTTCGGTACTAATATCTTCGGTTAATAAAAGTTTTCCGTAAGAACCTTCAATAAACAGCAAATCATCTAAATAAGCAGCAAGATGTCTCCCAGCAGCAGAAAGAATCGCTGTTTCTCCAACTTGACATCCCAACTGTAGTTTTATTCCTTTGCTGAGTGCTAATTTAGCTATTTCTAAAGTTTGAGCAATACCCCCACATTTGGAAATCCGCAAGTTAAAGAAGTCACAAGCATTGTTTGCAATTAAAGTTTTAGCATCCTCTACAGTAACCAAAGATTCATCAACCATAATGGGAATAGGTGACTTTGCTTTTAACTCTGCTAAAGTTTCCGGTTTGCAACGAGGTATTGGTTGTTCAACGCTATCTATTTGTAACTCTGCTAATTTTTGGAAAGCATTAATAGCAGATTCAACATCGTAAATACCATTACCATCAATTCGTAAAGAAACTTCAGCACCAACGACTTTCCGGATAGCTTGGATGCGAGCATAATCCTCTTCTCCAGTTGTTTTAATTTTGATATGTTGCAGTCCAAATAATTTGAAATATTTGGCATTTTTTAGCGCTTTTTCTATAGAAGAAGAAGTAATGACACCGCTATATATAACTGAATTGCGTTTAGGTGGAATAATTTTTGCTAAAGAAATATTTTGACTTTTCAATAAACAATCAATAATCGCAAGTTCAAAGCCAGTTTTTGCTGCATTTGGTGCAATAATACCATCTGTTTTTGTAGAAGGAATGCTTTTAGAGATATCAGAAAGATAGGTAAGAGGTTCTGAGGAGTTATTAAAAAGAGGATAATCAATTTGAGAGATAGCAGGAAATATTTCCTCAGCCATGAATTTTAAGCAAGATGAAACAGTTTCTCCTGTAACGTAAGCTCTAGCAACAGCTTCTCCATAACCAATTGTTCCATCTTCACCTTGAATCTTGACAACGATTGAATCCGAATAAGTTCTAGATTTAAGGCTATGGGAGAAAGTTTCTATAAAAGGAATTTTCAACGCAAATAATGTTGCTTTAATTATTTTCATATTTGATTTAAGATGTAGAGACGTAAAATATTACGTGTTCAAATAGATAGTTTTTGAAGACATTGATTTATCTCATTTGGGTTTCCATCGCTAAAGCAAATTCTCCAAAGTAGCGTTTTATAAAAATATTTTCCCTAAAGGTTATATCAATAATTACAAATAAATCCTCTTCTTCAAAACCATAATATTCGATATAATTTACCACTGAATCTAAGCCTTCTTCAGCATGACGAATATCGACTTCTGAATGATGATAAAACCATTCCAAACTTGCTCTTGATAAATGATGATATTGTTCTAAAGCTTTACCAATACGACTTGATAAACGAGAAAGCATCCATTCAAAACAGGTAACTTCCAGAAGGACGCTTAAACCAAATTCCTTCAAAGTTCCAAACAGGAAAGGTTGCGACATTAACTCTTTCAATTCTTCTTGAAAGCCATTTTCTAATTGCTGTATTATTTCTTGTGTAAATCCTGCTGAATCAGCTAATTTGTGCAGCAAAGATGGATGAGAAATTCCTTGTTCATCAAGCCCTAATTCCTCCAACATATTATGCTTAATATGAGCAGCAACGGTAGGTGGTGCAGCCGAATATAAGAAAGCTAAAATTTGCGGACTTTTAAGGTGAGTTTGGCAAACATTAGCAATAAAATTATCGTAAAAAGCCTTATCTGCATCACCAAAAATTAAGCATTGAAAAACTTCGGACTCTTCAAAAAATTTTACGTGTTTTGAGTAGCTCGCTTCAATATATTGACGAATATCCATATTTATACCTATGATTTAATCGTTTTCTCTATAACTAGTGTTCCCAAAAGTTTGCTCAAAAGTTTATTCAATAATTATTTATGATTCCATGACTCAAGCCTGAAAAGTATCTACTCGGATTCGGGAATATTCTATTTAGTTAATATCAGAAAAATTACTGAGATTCTAGATATCATGTGTCAGTATCTAGTTTCTGTACAACAAACAAAAAATAGATTCAAAATAAAAATGGTTTATATACGTGTTGAGTTGAATTCTGACTAGCAACAATATAATTATTTTTATCAACTAGTTAGATGGCTATTTTGCTGAGGGATTAATCAAAATTGCATATCTAATCAGTGTTTAAAATGTTGAGGGAAGCTATCAAATTTATCAGATAGCCTTCTAATATAATCAAACCCGTCCTATTCAGGAAGAGTGTGACAATTATTATACTGTCCACAAAATGATTGACATACTGAAAAGTTTGTTATTTTGCTTTACCAATTTACTCCCCATAAACCAACACCGGAACTCTCTTAAAACCCGGAGTTCCACAACGCTCTTCAATTTCGGCTCGAAAAATTACGTTCACTTCCGGATAAAACATCACTCCCGCGCCCTCACGTACTGCTCCATAAATAATTTCGACGTTTTCTAATTTACCAACATTTCCCCGTACTGTAACTCGCTGATGTTGTTTAAAACCTGCTTTTTCAACGTCATGTTTATTCATCAAAATACAGTTACGATGAGGTATTCCGCGATATTTATCTTCAGTTTGATAAACCACTGTATTATGTTGAGCGTAACTGCGTCCGGTCATTAATGCAACTACTATTCCTTGAGTACCATCAGCAATGTCAAAGTCTTTGATTTGGGGAAGTTTTAACTGTGGTAATGGTGTCACAAACATTTTAGCTTTACCGGAGGGTGTGGGAAATTGAGGAGTTTTGAAAATTCGCCCATTAATCGTAAATTCTTCTTGGGTTTCGTCAATCGCGGCTATTTTTTCGTATCCGGGAATGGTTTGAGCTATCAATTGTCTGACGTATTTGGTATCTTGTAATTTACGCCAATTCACGGGATATTCACCATGTATGCGATAGGCTAATTCAGTTAAAAAGTCTACTTCTGCAATCAAATCGGCTGTTTTGAGGTGAGTTTCTCCTTCATCATTGAGACGGACAAAGTTGTTACCCGACTCTACAGTAGTTTTATGGGGATTTTCAAAGCGGTTAAATACGGGAATAATAATCGTATTTTGATTCGCTAATCCGTGGAAATGACCGAGATTTGGTTTTGTTGCCAGATAAATAATAGTTTCAATTTTATTTAAAGCTCTTTTAACTTTCTCAGAATCGGGATTAGCTGCATATAAATTACCACCAACACAAATCAGCGTATCCACCTTCCCAGCATCAGCAGCTTCAATTAAAGCATGAGTATCATACCCTTTGACTTTAGAGAGCGATCGCCCTAATAATTTTTCTAATGCTTGTTGAATTTCTTGTTTTAACTGTACCGTTACCCCCATTGAACCAAAACCTTGGACGTTGGAATGTCCCCGTATTGGCATGACTCCAGTTCCTTCTTTACCAATGTTACCAGTCATTAAAGCGGTGTTAACGATACTATAAACGTTATCAACACCATTTTGATGTTGGGTGATACCCATAGCCCAAGCAAATACAACTTTTTGGGAGTTTGTAATTAACTTTGCAGCAGTTTCAATTTCTGTTTGAGATACACCGCAAGTTGTAGTAATTATTTCCCAAGATGTATTTTCAATATGAGTAATTACCGTTTGCCAATTTTCTGTATATGCTTGTAAAAAATCGTGCTGAATCTGACCATTTTCCAACAAAACTTTTTGAATTCCCGTAAATAATGCCACATCGCTACCAGGAATTGGTTGTAAATAAATTGAAGCGATATCGGAACCTGTAAACAGTGACTTAACGGGAAAAGCAGGGGAAGCAAATTTAACTAAACCGACTTCCATCATTGGATTAATTACAATTACCTTACCACCGCGTTCCCTTAATTTAATCAATTCATTCATCAATCGGGGATGATTATAAGCAGCATTAGAGCCAGCTAAAACAATGCAATCAGATTGTTTCAAACTTTCCAAACTAACAACAGAAGTACCAGTGCCAATAGTTTGTTTTAAGCCAAAAGTTGAAGGTGCGTGACACAAATCAGAACAATCAGCTAAATTATTAGAACCGAGAGTTCTCATCATTAATTGTAGTAAAAATGCAGCTTCATTAGAAGAACGTCCCGAACTATAAGAAGCGACTTTTTCAGGGGTTTTAGTAAAAGCTTTCTGGGCAATTTGATAAATTTCATTCCAACTAATAGGTTCGTAATACAACTTATCCGAACGTAAAATTACAGGGAAACTCCATCTTCCCAATCTATCTGCTTCTCGTGAAGTGAGTTGTTGAAGTTGATTAATACTGTGTTGTTCAAAAAAATGCTGGGGAATTGCGGGTTTAATCTCCGCTGAAATTGACTCAACACTCTTCATACAGCGCTGTAATTTTTCGCCCTCTTCATTGCTAAAACCACCTTTTTGTCCACCAGTTCCCCAAGCACAAGACAAACAAGCGCTTTTATGCAATAAAGTTTGCCACAGTTTAGCTCCTGACGGTGATAAAGTATGTTCAGCCCAATATCCGATTACAGATAAACCTCCACCCATTTCCGGTGTATCTTGATTATTTATATGATCAAATGGGGGAGTTGGTTGGGGATGAGAATTATTTTGAGTCATATGCATGATTTAACAGCTTCAGATTTATTAATATTGAGTTGATGCAAAACGCAAGAGAATAGTATTTTGTAGTTAACACTGATTTAATTTTATCAATAGATTTAGAATTGAAAATATTTATATTTTAGTTGGTAATGGTAATATTTTTACTTTCGTAAAGCTACATTTGATGATAAAAAAGTCTTTCATTTGTTAATATCATAATATAACTAAGTTAGGAAAATAACCATGGTCGCAATTCCCAATTCTCAATATATGACACCCCAGGAATATCTTGACTGGGAAGAACAACAAGCCCTTAAATACGAATACATCAACGGTGAAGTTTTCGCCATGACTGGGGGAACTGTTAATCATGGAACTATTGGTGCTAATTGTCATTATCAATTAAAAACTCATCTCCGAGGGAGTTCCTGTCGTCCATTTATCTTCGATGTAAAATTAGGTGTATCAGAAAATGGTCCTTTTCATTATCCTGATGTCATGGTGAGTTGTGACGAAAGAGATAGAAATGCTCGTAAGGTAATTTATCATCCTTGTTTAATTGTTGAAGTTCTTTCTCCTAGTACGGAAGGAATAGATAGGGGTAAAAAATTTCAAAATTCCCGTGAAATTTCAACTTTAAAAGAATATGTTTTAATTAATGCCGAACAAATGATGGTGGAATGTTTCCGAATCAATGATAAAGGTTTGTGGGAACTTTATACCTATAATCAAGGTGATGAAATTGATTTAATTAGCGTTGATTTTAAATTTCCCATTGATTTACTTTACGAAGATGTAATATTGGAAAATTTAGAGCAATCATAATCATTAATGACCACGGATTGATTCATGATTACACTGATTTCACGGATTTAATTACCCATTCCCAATTCCCAATTACCAATTCCCAATTCCCAATACTCCATTTCCTAGTACAATAACCACGACGCGATCGCAATTTATCAGAAATCATCATGGTACAGACTCAAATTGGGGTGATTGGTGGCAGTGGTTTATACAAAATGGATGCCCTCAAAGATATTGAAGAAATCGAGTTAGATACACCTTTTGGTAAACCTTCTGATGCTTTGATAGTTGGAAAATTAGAAGATACTAAAGTCGTTTTTTTACCGAGACATAACCGTAATCATACGCTACTACCTTCAGAATTACCATTTCGCGCTAATATCTACGCCATGAAGCAGTTGGGTGTAAAATATATTATCTCAGCTTCTGCGGTGGGTTCATTAAAGGCAGAAGTTAAACCGTTAGATATGGTAGTACCAGATCAATTCATCGATCGCACCAAAAATCGAATTGCGACATTTTTCGGTGAAGGAATTGTGGCACATATCACATTTGGTGATCCAGTTTGCCATAATTTAGCTGGAGTTTTAGCCGATGCCATTGATTCGCTGAATCTTCCCGATGTTATTTTACATCGTGGTGGGACTTATGTGTGTATGGAAGGTCCGGCTTTTTCCACAAAAGCGGAATCACACCTTTATCGTAGTTGGGATGCAACAGTGATTGGGATGACGAATTTAACCGAAGCCAAGTTAGCACGGGAAGCGGAAATTGCTTATGCAACTTTGGCTTTAGCAACAGATTACGATTGCTGGCATCCCGATCATGATAGTGTAACGGTAGAGATGGTAGTTGCTAATTTACAGAAAAATGCCGTCAACGCCCAAAAAGTAATTCAAGAAACCGTGCGACGTTTGAATGAAAATCCACCAGAAAGCGATGCACATTCAGCTTTAAAATATGCAATTTTAACACCTTTGGATAAAGTACCAGCAAAAACCAAAGAAAAATTAGGATTATTATTGCAAAAATATTTGTAGAAATCTAAAAAGACGTTGCACTGCAACGTCTCTAGATTCACTGTCAGACAATTAAACTACTCGAAATACAAAGTTAAAACTTGTCCAATGATTAACATCCCACACCCAAGAATCAGCAGGGAAATTTTGTGTTTCGGTTTGCTTTGCACTCGCTTGATTCAAATCTTGTAAAACAGAAGAAGCTACTTCTAAAGGATTTAATAAAGGTGAAATACGATGACTGTCTCCTGTAGAATGCTTACCTTCTTGGAGCGCTTTGAAGGTGCGGATAAATGGTGAAGTGCTAATAATAATTTGAGTTTCGCACCAAAAACTAGGTCCAGAAATCACCCATTCAAAACCAATATTACTGTTTGGTACTATTAAGCTTTCTCCTGGAGAAATAAGCACTTGTTGAAGTTCGGGTTTACTATTCGTTTCTGCCGATTCCTTATCTTTATACCAAGGATAAAGAGCAATTGGATTTTTGCTATTATTTAATCCCACTAATATGAGATATAATGGTCTGTCTCCAGTATTTTCTAATCGGTAGCGGATTTTATTACCAGTCGAGACTGTCGGAATTCCTGGGGAAGACAGATCATCATTTGTTTTTTGCTCAATTCCATACCCAATGCTCGTCTTGTTTGACGTTGCATTATGATACTGGGTGTCTTTTTGTTATCAACTATTTCTAAAGTTGCTTTAACGCTCAAACCTGAAGAACCTTCGTTTTGAGTTAGCTTCCACAATTTAGCAGCTAAAAGGGTTTTCAGCTTGGGTGCTAAGCGATAAACTGCGACTTTTAAGGCTTCTCCTTCTTCCCCAAGAGTGTCAGGGATTAATTCTCCTCCCAAGGTGAATAAACCATAGCGACTTGAAGACATTCCCATTAAACTATTTGCTTCTACTTGAGGAATTTCTGTATTTGGCAGTTTTGCAAATAAATAATCGGCTGATTGTTCCCCCGCAATTACCGTCAAAACCCTCTCAATCGAAGCAAAAGCACTTGTTGCATCAACTCGCTCGATTCTTTCTAAACTCACGTCATCAAGGGCAATTTTTAAATTAATATCTTTGGGTAAAACTCGCACTGTCTCCCGCACAAGTTGTCCGATTTGGGGAGTTATTTGGTTATCGTTTAACTGTTTGACTGTGGCTTTCGCTTTCAATCCGTTGCGACTACGCAATACTAAAGTTGTAGTTGCAGGAGATGCTGGATTATAAAAACTAAATCGCGAATTGACTCCGTAATATTCCAGCAATTGCGGTGGTATTCCTCCCAACCACAATTGAACAGTTTTACCGTCACTTTCTACAGCCGTGACAGCACCTTCTCCTCCCAAAACACTATCTGAAAGTAAATTCTCTGTAATTAAAACTTTGCTTTGATTTTTATTCCCCAGTAAAAATGGTTCTTGGAAGCTACCCAAAGACAGCATAGAACTTCCAACACGAGATAAACTTGTTTGAATTGTGTTTGCGGAAGTCGTTTCCCAAAGATACTGAGTTAAAGCGTAGGTAAACAACCCAGCACTAAAGTCAGGAAATACGATTTCTTTAGCTAAATCTTTTGAGTTGAAATTAGATGCAAGCAAAATACTCAGTTTCTCAGGAGCTATTTTCTTCGTGAGTTGCTTTTGAAACTCGATTTCTTCAGCTAAAAACTGGGGTTCTAAAGATGTGTTCCAAGAACGGATTTTACACCCAATCGGTTGCGAAATCGTTGATTGATTGTAGTTGTAATAACTGGTGTCCAAAATTGCTGTAACACGCTCGCTAGCTAATGACTGCATCATCAGCAATAGAGTGTCTTCTAATAAATAATTAGCAAAATTAGCAACTTTTTCGTCTTCTTTAATAACTGAATTCCCATCGACGGGAATCAAAGCATTTTCGATGCCACCGAGCAAACTTTTAATCTTAATCCGACTACCGTAACCGCTGAAGTGAAAGACAACCACATCACCAGGTTTGGCTTGCTTGACAAGATGCTCCAGAAATGCATTTTCAATACCTTCTCTAGTTGCTTGCTTGTTTGTTAAAGAAAGAATATCTGACGGTTGGAAGCCAAAGCGATAAATTAAAAGTTCCCTTTGCATCTCCACATCCGTCAAACAACCTTTAAGGGTGGGAATTTGCGGATATTGATTAATGCCCACCAATAACGCTAATTTGCGTGGTGTCGAGTCAGCTAATGCCTGTTGGAGGCGACCAACTTTTGTCCACCACTGCAATTCGCTAATTCCCAATACCGCCAAAATCGAGCCAATTCGTTGTAAAAAGATTCGCCGCTTCATAAGTCTACCCCTCAACCCTCAACTCCTCAGCTATCAGATTAAAGGGCTGAATTGGATTATGTAAAGCTATAGCTTATACGGTTTTTAAAGCAAAATAACCATTAACTCGAAACAAGGAGTTGTAAACAATGTATTTATTGCAAATTACATTAAGCCTCAATGAGGATTCGCATGGCACGTACTAACTCCGCTGCAACCTCTGGGCGAGAAAATTCTGGGGGTGGTGATTCTCCCCGACGTAACATTTCTCGTACTTTGGTTCCCGAAAGGTGAATTCGTTCTTCCGGTTTGCTAGGACTAGTTTTTGAAGTTGCCATTTGCTTGGTGCGGGTGCAATAGAAAGCGTGTTCAAACTTCATCGGGATAATTCCTAATTCTCCCGGTTCAAACTCATCAAAGATATGCTGTGCGTCGTAAGTACCGTAGTAGTCACCCACCCCAGCATGATCTCGTCCTACAATAAAGTGAGTACAGCCGTAGTTCTTACGAACCAAAGCATGAAAAATCGCTTCACGAGGACCAGCATAACGCATTGCAGCCGGATTAATTGCTAATATTACCCTATCATCTGGATAATAATTTTCCAATAAAATTTCGTAACAGCGCATCCGCACATCAGCGGGGATATCATCTGACTTGGTTGCTCCCACCAAAGGATGCAAAAATAAACCATCTACGGTTTCTAAAGCGCATTTCTGAATATATTCGTGAGCGCGGTGTATGGGGTTGCGAGTTTGAAAGCCCACAATAGTTTTCCAACCTTTCTCCCTAAACATTTGTCGAGATGCAGCTGGATCAATTTGATATTTAGGAAATTGTGGATGGGAACTGCGTTCTAACAACCATATATCACCGGCAATATTTACCGAACCTTGGTTGTAAACTACATTCACACCAGGATGCTTATCTTCGTCGGTACGATAAACATTAATTGCTTCTAGTTTTTTATCATAATCATATTTTTCCGCTAATTCTAATACCCCAATAAATTCACCATTGGAGTTATCTAAACGGATTAAATCCCCAACTTTGAGAGAACTAGCAATTTCCTCGTTAACTGAAAGCGTAATTGGAATCGACCAAGCAATTCCATTTGCTAATCGCATTTGAGAAACTACACAATTATAGTCCGACTGATTCATAAAACCAGTCAACGGACTAAAACCCCCAATCGCAATCATTTCTAAATCAGAAACAGCCCGCTCGTCAAGTTCTACCCGCACTAAGGTGTCAGCCTTGGAAAGAAATTCTTGTTTTTGTTCAGGTGAAGCGATGCGATTTACCAATTTTCCGCCGTGTGCGGCAATGGCATCGAGATGATTACTCAATGTATCTCCTTACTTATAACTGCAACTTTTTTTG
Organism: Richelia sp. SL_2_1; assembly: GCA_012033205.1. Lineage (GTDB taxonomy): Bacteria > Cyanobacteriota > Cyanobacteriia > Cyanobacteriales > Nostocaceae > Rivularia. The sequence goes on from JAAUSO010000002.1 coordinate 108,827, forward strand.
CTATGTATAACTTACCAAGAAATGGTTATATCTACGCGCATTTCGGGAAATATTAGACGGTATGGGCTGTTGTGAGTACCCCGCGATTGGTGCAGAGTGCTATTAATTCTCTTTTCGATAACGCATTTTCTTTCTAACTTGTTCGGGAGATAATCCAAGTTCAGCGCCGATTGTCGCTTCTAGGTGTGGTATATGTGTTGTTGCTAAGATAATTTCAGATTGTCTATATACTTTACTTAGTCTCATGATTTTTACTGAGGAAATGCCTTTTTTTGGATAAATTTCTACTTTGATAAATGCTATTTTCTTGTCGTAATCTGGCTGAGTGGTTTGTAACTCAATCATGTTTTTTGATGGACTTGTTAAACTGTGCTGAGTTAACCATCCACCAACAACCCAAAAACTGATTCCTAATATTGGTAAAGGTAGCCAAAATTCTATTCCTAAAGATTTAAGGAATTTTAACCATTGAGGAGAAAGATTTCTGGAAGTCATCGGATTTTGGATTTTAGATTTTAGATTTTGGATTGTAATTAACCGGAATGCACTAGTAGTCCATTTTATTAGTTTTTATGAGTTTGTAGTTGCGATTTATCGCTCCAATTGAGGGCTAAAGCCCAACTACAAACATTAACCAAACAAGATACTGTCACAATTGCAATAAATGACAACAAGTAACAATAAAAGTGCGACTTATGGTAATTCTCCTTGTAGAAGACGATACGAGACAGTTGGAGCCATTACACGCGGCTTTATCAGCAGTAGGACATATTGTTGATGCGGTGGAAGATGGTGATACGGCACAGTGGCTAATTACTCAAAAAGAATATGACTTGTTAATTCTAGACTGGATGTTACCGAAAGTTAGCGGTGTCACATTATGTCATCAGTATAGACAAGCGGGAAAAACGGCTCCGGTATTGATGCTGACTGCAAAAGACACTACCAGTGATAAAGTAACCGGCTTAGATGCTGGTGCCGATGATTACTTAGTTAAACCAGTAGACGTAATCGAATTATTAGCAAGAGTGCGAGCATTAGGAAGGCGATCGCCACTTTGGCAAGGTGATATTCTCAAGGTGGGGGATTTAGAATTGCATCTAAATACTTTGACATTGATGCGAGAAGAAACAACAGCGAAACTATCAACTCGCGAATTTCAATTAATGGAATATTTAATGCGTCATCCCAATCAAGTTTTGTCACGGGAACAAATAGAAGATACCCTTTGGGAATGGGGAACTCAACCAGAAAGTAATGCTGTAACAACATTGGTAAGAAGAGTCAGACAGCGTTTAGAATCAGTAGGTGCAAAGGATTGTTTGGAAACAATTTACGGTATGGGTTATCGATTGAATGCACCGAAGTGAGATGGAATGATTGGGAAGGAGACAAGAAAATAATCGAAAATGGAAAATTTTTAACTCTTAACTGATAACTGATAACTGATAACTGATAACTGATAACTGATAACTGATAACTGATAACTGATAACTGATGCTAACTCGTAGTCGTCGCCGTTTAGCTTATTTATTCACCCTGTCAATGGGTGGAATTTTAGTTACTTTCGCTTTTGTAATATATTATTTTTTGGTTAGAGAACGGCTGCGAATTTTTGACCAACAGCTTAAAGATGAAGCTCAAAGTTACGTTTTTGAGTTTCAATATCCTGCGGAGAAAGGACAATATCGAGTGGAATATGGAGGTATTCCGTTAGAATCTTCTTTGGATATGCTTCCCGAAAAACTTTATTATGCTTGTTGGTATGATAACTTGAAAAGACCTTTAAAAATCAACGATGATATTTGTCCACCGCAAAAATTAGTTCAACAAGGTTTTCAAACTATTCTTTTTAAACAGGTTTCACCTACTCATCAACAAATTTGGTTACGACAAATAACATCACCAATTAAAAATGGTAACAAACAAATTGGTTATATTGTTGTTGCAAAACCCTTACAACCCATAGAAGAAAGCTTAGGGCGATCGCGATTTTATTTATCGTTAGGAGTCCCAATTACTCTGGGTTTAGTTGGTATAGTCGGTTGGTTTTTGGGAGGAGCAGCAATGGAGCCAACAAAACGCTCTTACGAACAATTACAGCGTTTTACTGCTGATGCTTCACACGAATTACGTGCGCCGGTAGCAGCGATTTTAAGTAATGCTCAAGTTGGTTTACTTGCACCAGAAGATAATACCGAACTACCTCGTAAACGTTTGGAAAATGTTGTTGATATTAGTAAATCAATGAGCGCTCTGATCGGTAATCTATTATTTTTAGCTAGACATGAAGGAAGTTTAAATCCCAAAGATTTAGAAAGTATTGAAATTGTTGATTTGCTCAAGCGCTTAGTAGATGAATATCAATTAATTGCTCAAGAAAAAGAACTAAATTTAAATATTATTGCAGAATTACCATCTCAATCGGTAAAAATACTCGCTGATTCAGATTTATTACAACAAGCGCTGAAAAATTTATTAGATAATGCTTTAAAGTATACTTTAGCAGGCGGTACGGTAAAACTGAAATTATTTATTAAATCTCGAAAAATATCTATTCACGTAATTGATAGCGGTGTTGGCATTCCCCCTGAAGATTTAACACATATTTTCGAGCGATTTTATCGAGTAGACAGCTCGCGCACACGCTCTTCTGGTGGCTTTGGTTTGGGATTGGCGATCGCCCAACAAATAGTCCAAGCTCACAACGGTGAAATTACTGTACAAAGTACGGTTGGAGAAGGGACGACTTTTCAAGTTTGTCTACCCAATCGGTAATGGGTAATGGGGAATGGGTAATGGGGAATGGGGAATAGGTAATAGGGAATTAATAACTCCGAACTCCGAAGTCCGAACTCCTAATCTAAAATCCCAAATCTAAAATCCAAAATCGAATTGACATATTCATGTCATATTTGGCTGTCACAATGAATCTATAAGGTAAAGGAACAGAGTTAGCAACCAACAGCAATAAGTATAAACGGATATCTAACTTTTTCTCCAAAACCACACACACACTGAATTCTAGTTACTAGGAATATATTCCTAGTGACTAGTTTACTTAGACTCTGAGTTGATTTTTTATTCAAATTTTTTATTGTATTTTGAACATAATAATCTGACATATTCATGTCATATTTAGTTGTCAAACTAAGATTAACAATAAAATTCTTAATTATTTTTCTCACAACTTCTAACAACTAACTACTATGAGTAACAAGGTATCATTACCAAAGTCGCTAGCTTATTTATCCGTATTCTTCGCTGGGGCTGCTTTTAGTTTACCCGTTACCCAATTATTACCAACTAAAGCTATACAACAAGAGCAAAGAATTGCTCAACTACCGGGAGCTACCAGTCAAGCTGTTCCGAGTAATTTTATTGCAGCAGCTGTAGAAAAAACTGGACCAGCGGTTGTCCGCATTGATTCGACTCGTGATTCTGTCAGGGGACGTTTATCAAGTCGCGAAGCACGGGGAGTCGGTTCCGGATTTATCATTGATTCTAACGGTACTATCCTTACTAACGCCCATGTAGTCAAAGGTGCTTCTAGAGTTAGAGTGACTCTAGCTGATGGACGCAATTTGATGGGTGAAGTAATGGGTTTAGACGACTTAACCGATGTTGCTGTAGTCAAAGTTTCTGAGAATAATTTACCGAGAGTAGAGGTTGGTAATTCCGAAAATCTCAGACCTGGTGAATGGGCGATCGCAATTGGTAATCCTCTAGGATTAGATAACACTGTAACCGCTGGTATCATCAGTGGAACAGGTCGTTCTAGTGGGGTAATCGGTGCTGCTGACAAACGAGTTCGCTTTATCCAAACAGATGCTGCAATTAACCCCGGTAATTCTGGTGGTCCTTTGTTGAATCAGCGCGGTCAAGTTATTGGGATTAATACCGCTATCATCGGTAGCGCTCAAGGATTGGGATTTGCAATTCCGATTAATCAAGCCCAGCAAATAGCCAGTCAGTTGATTGCTGGTGAAAAAGTTGCCCATCCTTATTTAGGAGTTCGCATGGCAACATTAACTTCAGATTTGAAAGATGATTTAAGTCGCGAACTTGGTTTAAGTTTATCTGCAAATAACGGTATTGTAATTGTAGATGTTGCCCGTAATTCTCCCGCAGCCAGAGCAGGTTTACAACCCGGAGATGTCATTCAACAAATCGATGGCAAAACCGTAAAAACCGCAGATGATGTTCAATTAGCAGTAGAAAAAACTACAGTTGGTGGAAACGTTCAAGTCGCAGTTAATCGCGGTGGTAGAGATTTAAATATTCGCGTTCAACCAGGACAATTCCCTGTTTCTCAAAACTAGTTATTAGTCAATTTTAGATTTTGGAGCTTTGAGAAGTCGGGTTTTTTACCATCCATATCTGTAACACCAAAAAACAGTCAAAAAAACCCGACTTCTTTGATTTAGATTAAATATTTTGGAGCTTTGAGAAGTCGGGTTTTTAATACCAATATCTGTAATATCAGACAATCTTTATAAAACCCGACTTCTTTGATTTACACACATATTTAAGGAGTATTAATTATCATATGTCACGCTTAGATGCTATCGCTATTGTTAGTACCGGCATCCTTAGCAGTTTACTTACTTTATCACTAAGAACTGCACCCGCATTGGGGCAAACAGAATCAATCTCAAATGTTCATCAAGAAAGAACATTACCCGTACAAAATAATAGCAAATATCAACCTGTTGTATTTACCGCCGATGTTTCTGCTGACAATGTTGGTAATCAAATCGCTGATAATGCCACAATATTAGGATTAGCAGCAGTCGGTGCTGGTACTGTTGGTGTAATTTGGAGCTTAAATCAGCAAAATAAAGCTTTATCACCTCAAACTGCTTCTCAAAAACAGAATATCTCAATAGAACAAGCTAATCCAAAATTAAGAAAGCAATTACTTCTGTTAGTAGGCGGTGATTCCAAAACAGCTAATAGATTAGTCGCTGGAGTAAAACAAAGCCATCCCGAAAAATCAATCAACTGGACAGTAGAAAAAGTAATTTATGATTTAGAGCGCGATCGATATTAATTAGGTCAAAGGTTAGAGGTTAGAGGTTAAAGGTAAATACTAACTATGACTAACTTTTACGAAATCATTTAAGAAGTCGATCAACGATACATTTTTCCGCTCTAATAATATAAACCGTTTCCTTGCAGAATCAGCCTTTGCTAATCGTTACTTAGCAGAGGTTTTTTATTGTTTAGTTGTTAGTTATTATTTGTTAGTTATTAGTTATTCTTCACCTTTAACCTTTGACCTCTAACCTTTAACCTACCTTGTCACATTGATATCATATTTAGAATTCATACTAAAGATAAGTAAGTGGGGTCAAATTAAATATAAAACTTCACCCCGCCTTACTGCTCCCCTCTCCTTGACAAGGAGAGGGGAAGGGGTGAGGTTTGATCTTACATTTAACTAGGTCTACCTACTTAATCAAAGTTTAAATAAGATTTATTTCCCAATAACAGCAAACTCAAATTAACAAAATAATGCAAGGAGTTTTAAAGCAAAAAAAAGCAATTTGTAGTTCAAATTAACTTTTTAAAAACCTTTCAAATATCTCCCTAGAAAATACTCTCAAATGTACTCGGTTTCTATTAGAAATCGGGTCTTTTTTTATTAAGGTTGTAAAAGGCAATTGGTAATTGAATTTCCCCCATTACCTATTACCTATTACCCATTACCAATTTATTCAAACCGTTCAATTATTCCACCACCGAGGACTTTTTCACCGTCGTACCATACGGCTGCTTGTCCAGGGGTAATGCTGAATTGCGGTTCGTCAAACACTATCTTGACACGGGAGTTTTCCAGGGGAATTACCGTGACAGGTACGGCTTCTGAACGATACCGGACTTGTACTCCTGCACGAATCGGACTCACGGGTTCGGCTATTGATACCCAATTTACCCGTGCTACGTTACATTCCGGATTGGTTGCTGTGGTTCTGTCACCGACAATTACCCGGTTAGCTCCTGCATCTAAACCAATTACATATAAAGGTTGTGCTGCTGCAATTCCCAACCCTTTACGCTGTCCGATGGTGTAGTGATGTACACCGTCATGTTCTCCCAAAACCTTACCATCACCGTCTACAATTTCGCCTTTTTTGGGAGCCAAATATTTGTCTAAAAAAGCACGCATGGAACCATTACTTTCCACTAAGCATAAATCTTGACTTTCTGGCTTATTGGCAGTTTGTAAGTTGTATTGGGCGGCAATCCGACGGGTTTCTGATTTTTCTACTTCTCCCAGGGGAAACATTGAACCTGCAAGGAATTCTTGTGATAAATCATACAAAAAATATGTTTGGTCTTTATTGCGGTCAAATGCCCGTAGAAGTTCGTAACGTCCGCTGGTTTCGTTGTAATTAATCCGAGCGTAATGTCCTGTAGCTATTTTGTTGCTTGCCAAATTTGCCCGTGCATATTCAAGCATGGGACCGAATTTTACAGTTTTATTGCACTGCGAGCAAGGTAGGGGCGTAACACCAGCGCTGTAACCACTTACCAAATAATCAACAATATTAGTTTGAAAGACATCACGAATATCAACAACGTGATGAGGAATCCCTAGCTGTTCACAGATATAAGCCGCGTCAACCATACCCTCAGAGCAACATTGACCTTTACCCTTCATCAGCCAAAGGGTGAGACCAATAACTTCATAACCCTGATGGTGCAAAATGGCAGCAACGGCAGAACTGTCAACGCCACCGGAAAGACCAACTACGACTTTTTCCATATCCGTATAATAGCTTAGGCTGTTACTTCTAAGTTAACACTATGTAATTAATTCGTTTTCTCAATTATATGATTTAGACTTTTACAAAAATATATATTAATTTTTCATGATATGAAATCTCAAATATTATAGTCCTGACTAACCTGCTAACTCATGGGAATAATTTAAATTCTCATAAATTCTCATAAATTCTTGAATTGTCAACCCAAAATTTAACGAGTGCTACTATGTTTAATTCAATACACCAAAATTTTATGCGACCTGCTTTAATAGCCTATTCTTTATTAGCTGGGTGTTTAACACTTGTTTCCATACCACCAATACAAGTAGTAGCACAAATACCAGCATCTTCTACAGCACAAGCTGAATACGATTGGAATTCTCAATACAGTCAAAATTCCGAAAGTTACTTGGTGATTGTCGATAACAGTGACCCTAGAATACTCCAACAAGTGCGCCTTGTTGAACCTACTGCTTTTACAGGTACCTTTGAAGGACGTTCTGTGATTCAAGCAGGAGTCTTCAGCCGTTTAAACAATGCTCAAGAAAGAATTAGACAGTTACAAGCTTACGGTATTGGCTCCCGTATCTACAGCCAGAGTACGGGAAGAGAAGTTGCTAATTCTAACAATGGTTCTTCTCCCAGAGATAATAGTACCAGGCAGCGAACTAAATATTATTATGTAGCTATTCCTGAAAAGTCTGACAAATTATTTGAAATCGAAAACCAAATTAGACAAAGTGCCGGAGGAAATTCCGTGGGAATAATCGTGAGAAACTCCCCCAGAGGACCTCATGTTGCAGTTGGACCTTTTGCAGGACGTTTACAAGCCGAACAATGGAACTACTATATACGTTCCTTGGGATTAAATGACGCTAGAGTTTATTACGGAAAATGAGATCATAAGGGATGGGGTTCGGGGGAGAAATCAACTGTCAACTGTCAACTGTCAACTTCTAACTTTTATCCGATGTTTAATCAGCGAGAATTGATTTCCCAAGTCGCAGTTACCGCAGCCCAAATTGACGGGACATTGAAGCGCTGTATCTTTGCCGCCGGAACTGGCCTGTAGCTGTCTTTAATTGGAAAAAGATC
>JAAUSO010000158.1 GCA_012033205.1 Richelia sp. SL_2_1
TTAGGAGTTAGGAGTTAGGAGTTAGGAGTTAGGAGTTAGGAGTTAGGAGTTAGGAGTTAGGAGTTAGGAGTTAGGAATTGTAGAGACGGGGCGTATTGCTACGTCTGTACCGAAGTGAGGAATTTAAAACCCTTAATTGATAAAATTGTTTTAAATGCTCTGAGTGTTTATCAACAATAAATTTGATTATAAATCGCTAATCAACACTCTACTTAAAATTTTAACCAATCTGCTATTTCATTTATCAACCAATAACGTTCTATAGTTGATAAAGGAGTAGTAGTAATTTTTTTATTATTAATTAATTCAATAGTTACGCCCATAGGTGCTGAGGCTACTTTCTTATTCTCTTGATAAATTTCTCGAATATTTTTATTTTTACCAGTTTTTCGCCAAAAACAAAACCCGAATAATTTCCATTTAACTTCAAAGTTATCGTGGTCAAAATACAAATCTGTATGTCCAAAAAATAATAAAAAAACTACTGAAATTCCGAAAAATAGCGAAGCATAAATCACATTTGGATAAGACCAAAATCTAGAAGTATTAATTATAATATTGGTAATTTGGGGTAATAAAGCGACAACAAAACCCATTAAATATAAAAAACGTAATGATTTACCTCCACGTCTAGGAATTTTAATTTCAAGATGGTTAGCTGTTTTTTGAAGTTGGATTTTACTACCTTTTGGTTTATGATTTGTAATCGCAGAACTCAAAGTATATTTGTTTTCGAGAGCGGTAATTGCATCATTTGCGGAGCTAATTCTATCATTAATATTTGGTTCAGTAAGTTTACTAATCCAATTAACTAATCCTACATCGATGCTAACGAGATTAGCAAATTCGATTCGAGAATTTTGATGCGGTAAATCAGCAGGATGAGTTCCTGTGATTAAATGAATTAAAGTTGCACCTAATGCATATAAATCAGATGCTTTTTCTGTACGCCCTGCAAATTGTTCCATTGGTACATAACCGTAAGTTCCTGCTACAGTAAAAGTTGCACCTTCGGCGACTGCTTTATCTTGTACTGCACCAAAATCAACTAAATAAACTTGTTCATCTTTTCCTAAAATCAAATTACTCGGTTTAATATCGCGATGTAATACAGGTGGTTCTAATGAATGTAAATAAACTAAAATATTTAATATCTCAACTGCAATTTTTTCGACTTGCGATTCTGAAAATCGCTGTCCTTGGTTGAGTAATTCTTGTAAAGATACACCATCAATATAACTTTGGACTAATATAAACCAAGGAAATCTCGAACCTGGTAAATTGTCAATAATAAAATAATCTTGATATTTGGGAATGCGGGGATGGTTGAGGTTTTTTAAAACTTGACCTTCCCGTTCAAATAATTTATGTTCTTCCCATTGTATCTGAGGATTTAAAGTAAGTAGTTTTAAAACCACTTGTTGTTGCGACATTAATGATATCGCTAACCAAGTTTGACGACTACTATTTTGTCCGATTTTTTTTTGTAATCGATAGCGATTATCGAGTACTTGTCCTGGTTCTAACATTTTTTCCTCAGTTAAATTAAATTCCTAACCAATTTCTAATTTCTGAAGCTATGTGTTGACTTTCTTTTTTTGTTAAACCTGTCTTTAATCGACCGAATGAATATTCATCGACACCGACAGCTAAAATTATTTCCAGCACTTTTTTATAACCCATACCTCCGGTTCGGGAAATATAAGCTTTTTCAATTTCTAATACATTGCCACGCTGTTTTCTTAAGGTTATCCCAAATAATTTCCATCTAATTTCAAATTTTTTATTATCAAAAAAAATATCATTTTCTACAAATCCAGGTAATGTCAACCAAGCGGCAATTAAAGCACCTAATAGAAAAAATAGCCAAACCACCCAAGTACTTGTCATGCCAGCAGAATTAACAACAAAAAGTATCCATAGAATTAATCCACCTCCTCCAAATAGCAATTTCATTGGACTTTCATCGCTAGGAATATAGATTTCTAATTTCTTTAATGATTTGTTTATTGATAATAAAGAAGGGTTGAAAATCTGGTTATTTTTTATTTTTTATTATTTTTTTTTATGATTATTATTATTTTTTTTTTTATGATTATGATTATTAATTGCTAGTTCGTTTATTTCAAGTGCTTCAAGTGCCTCCGTTGCCTTCCCAAAGCGGTATTCTAAATTAGGTTCAGTCATTTGCTGCAACCACTTAATCAAACCAGGGTTAAATTCGACGAGATGGGAAAATTGCATCCTCGAATCAAACTGTGGTAAATCTGCTGGTGAAATACCAGTAGCTAAATTGATCAAAGTTGCTCCCAGTGCGTAGAGATCAGATGCAGGTGTTGCCCTTCCCCCAAACTGTTCTAGAGGTGCATATCCGTAAGTACCAACGACTGTAAATGTTGCACCTTCTGCTGCAACACGGTCTTGAACAGCACCAAAGTCAACTAAGTATATTCGATTTTTATTTGTTGATTCGTCTAATAATAAATTGCTGGGTTTGATATCACGATGCAAAACCGGGGGATTGAGTTTATGAAGATAAATCAGGATTTTCAAAACTGCGATCGCAATTTCCCTAACCTCAGTTTCGCTAAAAATTTTCCCAGAAGCAAGCAATTCCTTAATAGATTTTGCTGCAATGTATTCCTGAACCAAAGCAAAATATATCACATCGCGCTCAAGAACAAAATCATCGTAGTATTGAGGAATGCGGAGATGGTTTAATTGTCGTAGTACCTTTGCTTCGCGTTCAAAAAGCTGTATATCATACCACTGTAATTGATCATTAGCTGTCAGCAGTTTAACAACAACTTGCTCTTGATTTGTCAAATCCTGTGCTAACCAAGTTTGACGAATCGCACTTTTACCTAGCACTCTTTGAAGTTGATACCGTTCTACTAATATTTCTTCTGTTTGTAACATAGTACTCCGTTCTTTAAGGGGCTAGCAGCTGTCAGCTAAAATTTACCCATATCTATATATACTTAGCGATTTTGTCGAGATATTCGGTGATTTTATTACATGGTTATATTTTAGCTAATACTAATGGCGGATCTAATCAAGATATGGTAAAGTACCTCTTCAGGATAGATTGAAACGTTTATCAATAATAAGCGTTGTTGATTTAAAAAGTTACCATGTTACTTGGATTCAAAACAGAACTCAAAATCAATAACTTGGAAAGAACTCTTTTACTCAAGCATTGTGGAGTATCAAGACACGCTTGGAATTGGGGATTAGCACTGACCAAACAAATATTAGAACATAATTTTTTGAATCCCGATTCTAAGATTAAATTTCCTAGCGAGATTGATTTACATAAATACTTGGTAGCCTTAGTTAAATCAGAAAATCCTTGGTACTATGAGTGTTCCAAGTCTGCACCACAATCAGCATTAAGGGCATTATCTACTGCTTGGAAACGATGTTTTCAAAAAGTTAGCTCTCAACCAAGATTCAAGAAAAAAGGTAAAAACGATTCATTTACTTTAGAAGGAATTTGCCGAATAAAAGATAGTTTTACAATTCAAGTTCCCAAAATAGGAAAATTAAAAACTTATGAAAAATTGCCTCAAATTCAAATTAAATCTGTAACTATATCCCGTCAAGCTGATAGATGGTTTATTAGCTTTAAGATTGATACAGAAATTAAAGAAAATCAACATACAAGTATTGTCGGTGTTGATTTAGGTGTAAAAGTGCTAGCTACCTTATCAACCGGAAAGGTGATAGAAGGTGCTAAGTCTTATCGAAGATACAAAGCTAAATTATCCCGCTTGCAGTGGCTAAATAGAAGTAAAACAATTGGTTCTCAGAATTGGAAAAGAGCCTGTTTAAAAATTGCTAAGCTACACAGAAAGATTACTAATCTTAGAAAAGATACAATTCATAAATTAACTTCGCTATTAGCCAAAAACCACGGCACAGTAGTCATAGAAAATTTGAATGTATCAGGGATGATGAAAAATCATAAATTAGCTGGTGCAATTGCTGATATGGGGTTTTACGAACTCAGAAGACAACTTGAATATAAATGCCAGTTGTACGGTTCTAAACTAGTGGTAGTGGATAGATGGTTTCCATCATCTAAAACTTGTTCTAGTTGCGGTCATAAAAAGGAAATACTCTCTCTAAGTGAAAGAGTATTTTCTTGTCTTAAATGTAATTTCAAAATCGACCGTGATTTAAACGCCGCAATTAATTTATCTATGGCTGTCAGTTAGGCAGTTTCAGCCTGTGGAGCTAGAAGTAGCCGACTACCTAGCATTGAAGCAGGAAATAAACACCAAAATTACATATGTTCAGATATGTCTAGACATGGGTAGTTTTGGGTAAGTTTTATGTAACGGTACATGATAATTTGAGTTTGCATATAACTATGTTCGATTATAAACAATTAAAATATCTAACCTTGCTAAAGCACTTTCCTTAAACCTCCGTGTACCTCCGCGTCAACCTCAGCGCTCCTCTGTCTTGAAAAGTTGTTCATGGGGGAAACCCCCAAGACCACACTTTATGTCCTAACGGACACGCTCCGCTAACGCTGCGTTAAAAAAACTTTCTGGATTGCTTCTTAAGCTTCAACTTCCGACAAACTAATAAGTTTTTGGGCTTATTTAATATATCAATCAATACTTTCTGATATTTTGAGATAATAGAGCGGATTATTCAGCGCTAGCGATGATAGATGCTGGCGTAGAGGGGAATCAAAATGTCAGATAATTTGAGAAGCCGAGTTGTAACCCAAGGAGTGCAGCGCTCGCCAAATCGAGCGATGTTGCGAGCCGTTGGTTTTGGAGATCAAGATTTTACCAAGCCAATTGTAGGTATTGCCAATAGTTTTAGTACCATCACACCCTGCAATATGGGCATAAATACCCTGGCGCAAAGGGCTGAGCAAGGCGTTCGCGCCGCTGAAGCGATGCCGCAGATGTTCGGTACAATTACCATTAGCGACGGTATTTCCATGGGAACTGAGGGAATGAAATATTCCCTGGTGTCGCGGGAAGTAATTGCCGATTCCATTGAAACCGTTTGTAATGGACAAACTATGGATGGTGTACTAGCAATCGGTGGTTGTGATAAAAATATGCCAGGAGCGATGATTGCGATCGCGAGGATGAATATCCCGGCAATTTTTGTTTACGGTGGTACGATTAAACCCGGACATCACAACGGTGAAGATTTAACTGTTGTCAGTGCTTTTGAAGCGGTAGGTCAATACAGCGCTGGTAACATCAAAGAGGATCAACTTTTAGCAGTCGAGAAGAATGCTTGTCCTGGTGCTGGTTCCTGCGGGGGAATGTATACTGCTAACACCATGTCTTCTGCTTTTGAAGCTTTGGGTATGAGCTTGCCTTACTCCTCTACAATGGCAGCAGAAGACGCGGAAAAAGCCGATAGTACCGAAGAATCAGCTACAGTCTTAGTAGAAGCAATACATCACAAACTTTTACCCCATCAAATTATTACTCGTAAATCCATAGAAAACGCCATTTCTGTCGTCATGGCAATTGGTGGCTCGACAAATGCAGTATTGCACTTTTTAGCGATCGCCAATGCTGCGGGTGTGGAATTAACCATTGATGACTTTGAAACTATCCGCGCTAGAGTCCCAGTATTGTGTGATTTAAAACCAAGTGGTAGATATGTAGCCGTAGATTTACATAAAGCCGGCGGTATTCCTCAAGTGATGAAAATGCTGCTTGCTCATAATTTACTCCACGGTGACTGCATGACTATCACCGGCAAAATCATCGCCGAAGTCTTGGCAGACATCCCCGAAGAACCATCTACAGACCAAGATGTTATTCGTCCCTGGAGTAATCCTATGTATAAACAGGGACATTTAGCTATCCTTAAAGGTAACTTAGCTACCGAAGGAGCAGTCGCCAAAATTAGCGGCGTGAAAATGCCCAAAATAACTGGTCCAGCAAGGGTATTTGAATCAGAAGAATCCTGCTTGAGTGCCATACTTTCCGGCAAAATCAAAGCTGGAGACGTGATAGTAGTTCGCTACGAAGGACCAAAAGGAGGTCCGGGAATGCGAGAAATGTTAGCACCTACCGCTGCAATAATTGGAGCGCGTTTAGGAGATTCTGTAGGTTTAATTACGGATGGGCGTTTTTCCGGCGGAAGTTACGGAACAGTAGTCGGTCACGTCGCTCCAGAAGCCGCAGTCGGTGGAACTATCGCTTTGGTGCATGAAGGAGATAATATTACAATTGATGCCAGTGCGCGGTTATTGCAACTAGAAGTATCTGACGCAGAAATCGAAAAACGTCGCGCTAAATGGAAACCACCCGAACCCCGTTATACCAAAGGTGTTTTGGCAAAATACGCCAAGTTAGTATCTTCGAGTAGTTTGGGTGCAGTGACGGATTAAGAAAGTTAGGAGTTAGGAGTTAGGAGTTAGGAGTTAGGAGTTAGGAGTTAGTTGACAGTTGACAGTTGACAGTTGACAGTTCGTATTTATTTCTCCCCATCTCCCCATCCCCTTGTCTCCTTATGGTAGTTATGATTGATTTAAACTAATATTTCCGGCACTTTTATGAATACCGTCGTGCTAAATCTTGAGCCAATTATTCGTTTGAGCGACGAGCAGTTTTATCAACTTTGCGTGGTAAATCGAGATTTAAGTTTGGAACTGAATGCTACGGGGGAATTAATTATTGTGCCACCAGTAGGAGGAGAAAGCGGAAATCAAGAAGCGGATTTGATTACCGATCTAAATATTTGGAATCGTCAAACTGGGTTAGGAAAAGTTTTTAGTTCTTCTACTATATTTAAGTTACCAAATGGTGCCAAACGTTCTCCCGATGCAGCTTGGGTAAAGTTGGAGCGTTGGGAAGCTTTAAGTTTGGAGGAGCGTAAAAAATTTCCACCGCTGACACCTGATTTTGTCATTGAACTTCGTTCCGAAAGCGATCGTTTAAAACCTCTTCAAGATAAAATGCACGAGTATTTAGAAAATGGCGTGCGTTTGGGTTGGTTAATTAATTCTCAAGATAAGCAAGTTGAAATTTACCGTCAAAATCAACCAGTAGAAGTAGGGATAATTCCGATAACACTTTCTGGAGAAGATGTTTTACCGGGGTTTGAGTTGGAGTTGTAAGAAGTTTGACATTTTGCACCATTGTCGTAAAGCTCATAATTCCGCCTTAAAATTAATTTCAGGGCTGCGTATACACAAAGTACATTAAAATACACTGTTAGCCCTTAAGAACAGCGTAGCTTAGGTATTACGTATCCGTAGAACCTAACACCTACCCAGTCTGATAAATCAGACTTTGACTATTAGCCTGGGAATTTATTCCAAGGCGGTTACGGAGAATGATGCAAGATATAAGAAGTAATATTGTCCCCCCATCCCCCCATTTCCCTATCTCTTCTTAAGTACGGGAGTCAAATGTTCTGGAATTCCATCTAGTTGAATAACGTTGCACCCGAGTTTATAAGCAAATTCTATGTTTTCTCCAGCCCCAAGAGCATTGTAAAAACCTGTTGCAAATTTAATTGCGGCTTTATCGCCAATCGCTTGATTCATTCCAATTACGTAGGGGATATATTTTGCAATAGCAACTGCTTGAACTTCTGAATAACAAGCATTGAGAACAACACATTCGATTGTGTCGGAGAATAACTCGAATAATTTAGCTATTGCTTCTGTATCGACTAATTTCAAATTTCCATTTTCATCTTCCAGGGCTAAACCATCATCACCAGAACCGTGTCCGCTAAAATGAACGATTTGGGGTTTAAAGTCTAAAAATGCTTGGTAAACTTCCTGACAACGCACAGCCCAGCGTTGTTTAAAGTTGAATAGTTCCCGTTTTTTAGCTCGTTGCAATCCGGCATCAATTTCTCGTACTTCTTCACCCAATCGTAATTGTGAAGTGTTTTTAGGATTGGATGCCAGAATTAAAATTGTTTTTACTGCTGCATTGTTAGTATCTTTCTGATTTTTTTCTTGAGCATTCTTTGTGATGTTATCACCGATATGTTGAACAGTTACTGTATCTGCTTGAATACTAGGACGACCTAATGCAGTATTTATCATATTTTCATAACTAATAATCTGATTTTGTTGGGAATTTATTTCGGTATCTTTAACTTTTAATTCCGTTAACAAATATTTAACTTGTTCTGACGCAGTTAAACTTTTTAAATGATTATAAGTTTCAAAATATTCTGCACTTAATTCTGATTTATTAACTTCTGGTGCAGCTTTAGCACGGAGTAAAAATTTATCATCTCCTCTTTTCTCCATTGCGACAATTTCTAATCCCGCATCGGGGTTTTTTTCTGCTAATTCTTTAAATGAAATTGCTATAGCGCGGGGGTCAACGCCTTGGTTATGATAAAGGTCGAGGGTGTCAAATATTGGCTGGATAAAATCGCCGAACTCTCCATCTGCAAATACTTCGGCGTTGTTATCTGGTTTGCGTAAGGGATTGGGATTTTCTTCTGTAGGGAGACGCATATAAACCTACTCGCACTTGACGCCACGAAAGTTAGTTTCATTGGTAATATTCCAATCTTCAATATATGCTCCAGTAAGCGTTGCTCCGGTGAAATCGGTATTGTCTAATTGTGTTTGGACTAACTTAGCTCTGGATAAATCTGCATTTTGTAAACAAGCTTCACTTAAATCCGTACCGCTAAAACTAGCACCTACTAAATTAGCTTCCTGTAGATTGACTCCACGTAGATTTTGATAGTCAAAAATCTTATTTTGCCCTTGTTTTGTGACTAACAATTCGCGTACTTTTGGATTTTGAAAATAAGTATTCCCAACACGAGCGCGATCAAGTTTTTTAGCTCGAAACCAAATGGTACGAGTCACGTTAGCACTTCCAAAATCTGTGTTTTTGAGTGTTGCTTGTTGGAAGTTAGCTTCTGTTAAATTAGCCATGTGAAAGCTCGTACCACCTGTGTTGACAATAGTATTTTTGATAAATTCATCAGCTACTGCGATTAATAGGGGGATAAAACCAGCTTCAACTCGATTTCTTGCGGTGGATATGATTCCAGAATCAGAGCCAACCACAGCTACATATGTTAATCCAAGCAAACCAATAGCAATTGGTAGCAATCCAATTTTTAATATAGATATGTTTCCAGTTAAAGAAATTGATAAAAATAAAGCTAATACTAATGCAATAAGCCCAGCAATGGTAAAAGCTGAAGCTACTGTTAATAACATTTTATTATTTTTCCCCGCTTTAGTAGCAGCATACTTAGAAGCAATAAAAGTCGTATATATGGCTACAAATCCAACCATAGAGACAGTTAAGCTTATAGAGTCTATAAATATTGAAAAAGTTAATAAAAGTATTATCAAAAAACTATTTAATCCCCAACTCTTTTGTAAACCAGCTTTTGCACCAGTAAAGTTAGCTTCTCGCAGGTTAGCCTCAGTAAAATTTGTGCCTCTGATATCCGCATAACTAAAATTAGCACCTTCAAGATTTTGACCTTTAAAAGAGCGTCCGCGAAGATTTTGACCGGCATAATCTAGTGGCATAAGCAGCGGATTGATACGTGTTTACACTGATAGTGCTATACATTTTGATTATCCAGTATTCCGGAGCAAAAAGTATTTAAAGGTTGATTAGAGAAATTTTTGAGAGCTAGTCGTAAAAACCTTTATTCCGCCTGGGATTCAAATCCCAGGCTAATAGCTCAAGTCTACTTAAGTAGACTGAAATTCTTACCCAGTCGTCTTTAGACGACTTTTGCTATTAGACGGGGGTTTGGAACCCCCGGCGGTATTTGTGTGTATGCGGCAGGCTGGAATTAATATTAATTCTCTTTGCAAAATTAGACTATACCAACGACTTTAATGTTAAGAGCTTTCTATAGTGTAGTTATCTTTAACAACTAACTCATCAAAATTTTCATCCAGCCCAACCATCCGCTGAAACTTCCAGTATCGAGGGGAACACATGAATATTTCCGAAAAACTAATTTGGCTCCAAGAGCGCACGGCTTTGGGAATACTCGATCGCGAACCAATAAGCGCGATCGCAAACCTTATTGAAGAAAAAGTTATTGCAGCAAACGAACGTTTGGTAGAAGAACAAACAACACCCGCAGCGCTTTACATTCTCTTGAAAGGTAAACTCGAAAGCAATAGTAAAGATAAAAACAACCCTACTTTTAATTGTGGTTTACTTCCTGGTGCAATTGTCAATTTGCAAGAGTTGGTGCTGGATGAGTTGACTAAGTGTTCTATTACAACTTTGAGTGAATGTCGCTTTTGGGTAATACCTGCGGCTAAATTTAAAGAATTAATCGCCCAATATCCCCAAATTCAAGCGGCTATTTCCCGTCAATTAGCTCAAGAGGTAGCGCAACTTGCATCCGCACTCACCAACGAACAAGAGCGTTCGATTGCTTTGCGTCCTTATTTAGTCACTAAAGCCCAACGAGGAGTTGTGGGGACAAGTCGTTATGCTGTTAAGTTGCGAGAACAAATCCGTGAAGCTGCTGATACTCGCGAATCTATATTAATATTTGGTGAACCTGGTTTAGAAAAAGATAATATTGCGGCTTTAATCCATTTTGGTTCTAATTTTCGCCGTCAGCCGATTATTAAGATCGATTGCAATATTCTCCAGGTTAGCGGTGCAGATTTATTCGGACGCGCAGGGGGAAAACCGGGTTTAATTACATGGTTGGGGGAAGGTACTTTAATTCTAAATAATATCCAGGAAACACCACCGGAATTATTACCAAAGTTAGCTAAATTTATCGAAACTCGTAGTTATAAGCCTACGACTCGTCAGGGGGAACCCGAAGCCGAACCTTATAACACTCAAGCTCGGATTTTAATTATTTCAGAACAAACTCAGCCATTAATTCAACGAGCGGTTGATAAAACCATCAAAGTTCCACCAGTGCGGGTACGCAAGTCAGATATTAAAGCCCAAGTTGAATATTATATAAGTCTTTACGCTCGCCAAAAAGGCATTGGCAAACCGCAAGTAACGCCGGAAGCCTTACGCCGCTTGCAGTCCTACGATTTTCCGGGTAATTTGAAAGAGTTGAAAAGCTTGGTGGAAAGAGCTATTATTCAAGCTGATGGAGCCAAAGAATTAACTGAAGAAATTTTTTGGTCAGCCGATACTAAGAAAAAACGGTTTCGTTTCAATTTATTAAATGCTTATCCAAAGTTGAGAACCTTTCTTCGTAGTTCCTGGTATCCCGATTGGATCAACTATGGTTTTACTTTACCAGCCTTTGCCTTGATGATCGCCGTTTTATTTCTCGGCCCACAAACTCGCGATCGCAATTTTGTACTAAATTTATTCTGGGCTTGGTGGTGGCCCTTTTTCCTGTTTCTCTTCCCGTTTTTAGGTCGGATTTGGTGCGCGTTTTGTCCGTTCATGATTTACGGTGAAGTTACGCAGAAATTATCGTTGTGGCTGTTTCCCAGAAAACTTCAAAATTGGCCTCGATACCAAGCTGAAAAATGGGGTGGATGGTTTTTGTTTACCATGTTTACTCTAATTTTTGTCTGGGAAGAACTCTGGGATTTAGAAAATACTGCTTATCTTAGTGCTTGTTTGCTGTTATTAATTACTGCGGGAGCGATGATTTGCTCTGCCATTTTTGAAAGACGCTTTTGGTGTCGGTATTTATGTCCTATCGGCGGCATGAATGGCTTATTTGCTAAATTATCAATGACCGAATTAAGAGCGCAACAAGGTATTTGTTCGGCTACTTGTACAACTTATCAATGTTATAAAGGTGGAGCGCAAAAAGGTGAGGGCATGGAAACAAATGGCTGTCCTTTATATTCTCATCCCGCACAGTTAGAAGATAATCGAGATTGTGTTTTATGTATGACTTGCCTCAAAGCTTGTCCCCATCGTTCTGTTGAGTTTAATTTACGTCCTCCCGGTATCGAACTTTGGACAACTCACGTACCTCGGAGTTATGAAGTAGCGCTGTTATTTTTGCTTTTAGGAGGAGTGTATCTGCATCGCTTACCGGAAATACAACAAGTAATGAATTTGCAATTAGATTTAACTGACTTTGGGCAGCATTCGGAATTATCTTTATTAGCTTTAATTATCCCTGTAATTGTTCCTTTTGCTGCTTATGGTTTAATGCAGTTATTTTATCGATTGAATTGTTATATTAAAAATCTCAAAAATCAAAACTTAAATGTAATTAAACCCAAACCTTTTTTAGAACTTGCCTATGGTTATTTACCATTAATATTAGGTGGTAGTTTAGCTCATTACTTACGTTTAGCTTTGAACGAAGCAGGACGTATATTACCAGTAACTTTTGCTACTTTTGGTTTGAATGGTGCATCTCTACCAATATTAGTAGCTCACCCCGCAGTCATCGCTTTTTTACAGGGTAGTACTTTAATTTTTTCAACTTTATTAACGGTATTATTAACTCAGAAAATCGCTCGTCAACCCCTAGGCTGTTTATTTTGGCAACATTTAGCATCCATCAGCTTAACAGTAACTATGTGGATAATAATTGTATAAATCAACATATTAATATTACGAGCATCTTGTTGTTACGAGGGGTATTACCCAGTATTGTAAACCGCAATCAAGTACTTAGAAAAACCTTCAGCTTCACATTCATTTGATAAAATGACTTGATATCTTTAACAAAATTTAATATTTCCTACGTAAAAAATATGTGATTTTATTTATACTGAGAAAAATAAATTATAAAATCATTGCTTAAAGTGACTATTCTAAGACTTTAACAAATCACTTCTAGCTTACTTAGTGTCTAAATCTTCAAGTGATTAATCGTATTTTAAATTAGTCGTTGATGCCATGCAGATACAAAGGAACTAACAGTAAATAAGCTAAGTCCTGGAAATTGTATTCAATACATATAGCTTTGGTTTCTCGTTAAGTGTTCCATAAAATCCGAGCTAGGTTTTACGGCTAGATAAGTTAAATAATTGTTGACTTAAAAGTCATCAAATTTGTCATCGGTATTCAAAGGTTGGAAGTTTGTTTTAAAAGAAACTTTCAAGATGAAATAACGGTTTAATTCTTGCTCTATTATCAATTATTTGAGAAAAATTTTACATTATGGTTGTCAGTATATTAGGCATAAATCTAAATAAATTAGGTATGAGATAAAACTTTATAAATCAAAAAAATCACATAGAATCAACCTAATTTGTCTTTAAACGCCTGATTTTTTGATTACCAACTCAAGACATATCCTGAAAAGCTGGAAAGAGAGTTGAAAACATTTTATATTGCTACGAATGAACAAAGAAAATATATCTAAAATTAGGCTGATATTAAAGACAATAAATAATATGAAAAAGAACTTAAACGAACTTGCTATTTTTGGTGGTGTACCCACCTTTAAAGAAAAATTACACGTAGGTCGTCCGAATATTGGTTCTAGAGAAGTTTTGCTACAACGTATTAACGATGTTTTAGATAGAAAATGGCTGACAAATAACGGACCATTAGTACAACAATTCGAGCAGGAGATAGCTTCCTTAGTAGGAGTGAAACATTGCATTGCTACTTGTAATGCAACTGTAGGCTTAGAAATTGCCATTAAAGCTTGCGGACTTAAAGGTGAAGTAATCATTCCTTCATTTACTTTTATTGCTACTGCTCACGCTTTGCAATGGCAAGGAATAGAACCTATTTTTTGTGATGTTGACCGTAATACTCATAATATAGATCCACAAAAAATAGAGCCATTAATTACAGAAAATACTACGGCAATAATGGGAGTACATTTATGGGGACGGGGATGTGATGTAGCAGCACTTGCACAAATTGCTCATCGCTATAAATTAAAACTTCTATTTGATGCTGCTCATGCTTTTGGATGTTCTTACCAAGGACAAATGATCGGTAATTTTGGTAACGCAGAAGTATTTAGTTTTCATGCAACCAAATTTTGCAACAGTTTTGAAGGAGGTGCAATTGTTACAAACGACTCGGAATTAGCTAAAAAAATTCGTTTAATGAAGAACTTTGGATTTAGCGATTACGATTGCGTTGACGAGCTAGGAATCAACGGAAAAATGAATGAAGTATCTGCCGCTATGGGGTTGACATCACTTGAAAGTGTAGATATTTTTATTAATGTAAATCTGAAAAATTATCAAAAATATCAACAAGAATTATCAAATATTCCGGGTGTAAATTTAATAACTTACGACCACAAAGAACGATGTAATTATCAATACGTAATTGTAGAAATAGATGAGTCAATAACTGGAATTAATCGCGACCAACTTTACCAAATTTTGTGGGAAGAGAACATACTAGCAAGACGCTATTTTTATCCAGGTTGTCATCAAATGGAACCTTATCGCTCTCGTATTGCTGATATGGGCTTGATGTTAACTAATACCAGACATTTAGCAGCGCGAGTACTAGCATTACCTACAGGAACAGCAATAGGAAAAAGAGAAATTAGTAATATTTGTCAAATTTTAAGACTTGCAACTACAGGGGGAAAAATAACCAATGAAATGCTCTACCAACATATTCATGCCTGCTAATAATTTACAACTAACAGAAAATCATATTAAAGTTAGTGTATCTCTTGTTACTTTTAATCATGAAAAATTTATTGCACAAGCTATAGAAAGTATACTGTTGCAAGAAGTGAATTTTAATTATGAAATCATCATAGGAGAAGATTTTTCTAGTGATAGAACGCGGGAGATTGTAATTGACTACCATCAACAGTACCCAGATAAAATTCGCTTGATATTACCAGAAGAGAATTTGGGCTGTTACGGTCAAAAGATTTTTGTACAAACGCTTCAAGCTTGTCAAGGTGAGTATATTG
The DNA here is from genome assembly GCA_012033205.1 of Richelia sp. SL_2_1. Taxonomy (GTDB): domain Bacteria; phylum Cyanobacteriota; class Cyanobacteriia; order Cyanobacteriales; family Nostocaceae; genus Rivularia. The sequence goes on from JAAUSO010000158.1 coordinate 14,818, forward strand.
CCTTGTTAGATGGTGATGACTATTGGACTTCTCCTTACAAGCTACAGCAACAGGTCGATTTTTTAGATAATCATCCTGAATGTGCAATTTGTTTTCATGATGTGACGACAATCTTTGAGGATAAAGCTGAGCTACCTCGGAGATATAATGATGTTGAACCAAGCCCATTTTCTGGACTTGAAAGTATTCTAAAAAGTAACTTTATACCAACTTGTTCGACTTTATATAGAAAAGGTTTATTTGATAAATTTCCAGACTGGTACTACGATGCCGTTTGTGGAGATTGGGTACTTCATGTCATGAATGCAAGAAATGGCAAAATCGGCTATATAAATAAATCAATGGGAGTTTATCGGGTGCATAAAAACGGTTTATTTAGTGGTATGAGAAAAATACAGCAGCATATAGAGGTAATTAAGTGTTATCAGTTTTTAAATGAATATTTGAAGTTTGAATATGACTATATAATTAAGTCAGAAGAAATTTACCGTTATTTAGCTTGTTTTGCGATGTATCAAACGGAAGGGGATTTAGTTCAGAAAAAGCAATTTTTTGAGGAATTAATCCTAACTTTAGGAAAACATCCTTTGATTAGTTGTGTCGCAATTTGTAAATTTATTAAAAGAAGTATTTTTCATCAAGTAAGTAGAGATAAGTGGCGGTTAAAAAAGCAGAAACTCAAACTGCTCACCTATGAATATTCAAGTAATTGATTACCAAAATCCTTTGTGGCTGCAAACATTAAGTAGACTACGATACGATGTTTATCATTTACCAGGATATGCCCATTTAGAAGCAAAAAGAACTAAAACAGTAAGTCAGGCTTTTGTAATTATCGACAGCGAAAAAATCTTTTTATTACCTTTTTTAATTCGTTCCTGTAATGACATCTTCGGCGTAAATAATCAAGATGTTTTTGATGCAATATCTCCCTATGGTTACCCTGGTATTTTATTAAGTGAAGAGGCTGCGAATAATTTTGACTTTACCAATTTTGCTTTAAATGAATTAAATAATTATTTAAAACTAAAGGGTATATGTTCGGCATTTTTGCAATTGCATCCTATTTTAAGTAATAAATTAAATAAAATATTGTCTCAAGAGAGTGTTAATAAAATTGGTGAGACAATTTCCATCGATTTAAAACTTTCAGAATCACAAATTTGGGCAAATACCAGAAAAGGTCATCAAAGTACAATCAACAAGTGTAAGCGGCTTGGTTTTACTGCCAGAATGGTGAACTTAGTTGAATACGTCGAAAATTTTCAAGCGATTTATCACGAAACCATGAATCGGGTAGCAGCAAAAAAATCCTATTATTTTGACCGAGAATATTTTGCGGATTTAGTAAACTTAAATGGAAACATTCACTTGTGCTTAGTAGAATTAGAATCAGAAATTGCCGCAGCGTGTATATTTTTTGAATGCGGTGGCATAGTTCAAGCTCATTTAGGTGGAACTAAAATAAAATTTTTACACCAATCTCCATTTAATTATTTATTAGATTATGTTCG
>JAAUSO010000159.1 GCA_012033205.1 Richelia sp. SL_2_1
TTTGTTGGTGCTTCTACCTGAAAACGAGAGAACAAACCCATACCAATACCCACAACAAAACAACAACCAATAAAAGCTCGCTGACAGCGATAGCTTCAGCCTTTTATTCAACATCTTTTATTCCTCACACTATGGCTTTAACTTAACTAAGTGCTTAACGAAACAGGCTCAGTAAAATCTACTGTTTTTATACGGCGAATGAAGCTAACTACGTATTTATTACAGTTATGCTATCCCTGTTGTGCTAATTATTGAAATGCTTATAGCTTAATTATATATAAATTTAGCAGCATAAACATGAGTATAATTTATTGCTTTTAGTTGTAATACTTTTATAGGATTTAAAGTTATATTCAACACTTTATTAAACATTAATTCGATGACTAATACTCCTTAATTCTACAAAATGTAGAGACGCGATACTATGAGCGTCTCTACAAGGTTTAGATTAATAGATATTTAATTTCTGGAGATATCTATTACTCACTACTGCTTTAACTTCAAAGCTTCTTTTGCGGATACTCCTTCATTTTCTGAACCGAAATACCATAAAGCCGCAGCAGCTTCAGCACGACTTACAGCTTTTTTCGGTTGAAATAAGGTTGTATAACCAAATACCCGACGAATATTTGATTGTTCACCGTTTTGGTAATCTGCTAAAACTGCTCGCAGGGCTTTGGGGTCAATTTTTGCTGCATCTTGAAAACCCCAGGTTTGTTTGACTGCATCCAAGGAAGCATTAGGTAAACCTTGACGACTATCAAGAGGAACTTTCCACAAAAGTAATTGTTCGCGGGTTAATGGTGCATCAGGACGAAATAATACTTGTGTAGAATCACCTGATAAAGCACTCGGAATCAATCCAGCTTCAGCTAATCCTTGAATTGCAGCAAAATCTGGATCAGTTTTAGGAACGTCGCTAAAAGCACTTTTATTTCCTTCAGCAGCTAAGCGAATTTGCTTAGAAGGCGAGTTACTATACATCGCGTTATTTGCAGTAACTAACCAGCGTGCATATTGCCGACGAGTCACATTTGTATTGGGTTGAAACTCGTTTGTAGCAGTATTACTTTTTGCTGCATTAATGGGAACCGATAATACACCCAATGCAGCTAAATCCTGGATATATTGTTGTAATTCTTGGGGTGCTTTATTTAAATCGTCAAACTGTTGCGACTCAATCACAGTTTGAGGAAGTTCCGATTGACTAATTGTATCTCCGGGTTGTACTGGACCGATAAAATCGGGATTATTTGTAATCGCAGGATTTGCAGTTGGGGTAGTTTGGGTAGTAGTGCTAGGTGAGTACTCAATGATTAATTCGGTAGTTGCTTGCGGTTGATTTGGTTGTGTGTTCGCAACAGTTTTTGGTTCAATAGAAATTTTCACCTCTGAATTATTACGCTGTGCGGTAAATTCACCTTGTTGTCCATCTTCGGGTTGTTGGATAACTTCCCACTGATTTGAGCGCAATTCTTTACGATAAAAATCAACGATAAAATTACTGGGATTGGAACTAAGCCAGCGAGCCGAGAATTTTCCTGTATTATCATTAGTTGGAGTCACTGACTGTAATTCAGCATTGGGATATATGGGAATATCTTCAGGAAAATCCGCTGGTAAACTTTTTGTCGGTTGCTTTTGAGTATCATTTACCTGCTTAGCACCGAAAATAACTGGATTCTCTTTCAATCTAGAGTCAGCTTGTAAGGATTGCTCGATATTTTTGGCAAACGGAGTATTTGCACAGGCTGTTAAAGTTGAAAGTAATACAGCAAAACTTAAAAGTACACCTGGATATTTGCAGTGCAGCACGGGAAATAATCAATAACACTTCAACTATTAACCTAGCGCAGAATATAGAGAAGTAAGTACTTGGGGAGGGAATTGGGAATTGGGAAGAGGGAAGAGGGAAGAGGGAAGAGGGAAAGTTTATATATATAAATAATTAAATTAACCCAATAAAAATCCCATAATTAATAATTAGACTGTAAGTAAGTAGTTAGACAAAATTAATTACAAGTAAGCTTTACTACTGAATATGGCAACTCAAACCCAAAATTTTCAGGTATCGGCTGTAACTACTGATGCACAACGAGAAATCTTTCTCGATGTGCCTTTTAATGTATATAAAAATTATCCCAATTGGGTTCCACCCATTCGCAGTAGTGTAGCCAAACAATTAAAATCAGAAAATAATCCTTTCTTGGAATACGGCGAATTTCAGCAGTTTATCGCTGTTTCGCAACCAAATGGTCAACCTTTAGGAAGAATTGTCGCAGCTGTAAATCGGCGATTAATAGAAAGCGAAGCCAAAAATATCGGAATTTTTGGTTATTTTGAATGTATAGAAGACTTTGAGGTTGCTAACAGTTTATTAGAAACTGCTTGTCAATGGTTGCGCGATCGCGGTATGAATTTCGTTAGAGGACCAATTAATTTATCTACTCATAATAGTTGTTTGTTTTTAGTAGATAGTTTTGATTCTCCACCAATGATGATGACACCTTATAATCCGCCTTATTATCCAGAATTTATGGAAAAGGCTGGTTATGACAAAGGTAATGACGCTTATGCTTATGATTTTCCTTTGGATCTGATTTTAGATCCCAAATTTGAAAAAGGTTACAACATTGCTTGTAAGTCTGGGATTAATTTTCGTCCCCTCCACACCAAAGGAGAAGGTTTTGAGCAAGATTGTCGCAGTCTTTATCAATTGTTTAATACAACCTTTGCAAATAACTATAGTTCAACTCCTCGTAGCGAAGAAGAATTTCTCGACGAAGCTAAAGAATTACAATCATTAGTAGACCCAGATGTATTTCCCGTTGCTGAAGATAATGGTAAAATGGTGGGTTTTTGGATGGGTTTACCCGATTATAATATTGCTTTAAAACACGTTAACGGTAAACTAAATTGGTTGGGAATTCTCAAATTTCTTTGGTATCGTCGGCAAATTGACCAAGGAAGAGTAATTGTGATTTGTAGTTTACCAGAATATCGCCGTAAAATGGTTCCTTTAGGTTTAATTTATTTGGGAATGCAGGGAGGAATTAAAAAAGGTAAACCTTATAAAAGAGCAGAACTTTCCACAGTTTGGGAAGATAATTCACCTTCGCGAAAATTAATTGAAGCCGCAGGTGGCAAGATTTACAAGACTTACCGAATTTACGAGAAAACATTATGAAAGCTTTAGTAACAGGTGCCAATGGTTTTACGGGTTCGCACTTAGTAAAAGCGCTACAACAGCGTGGTAATTCTGTTGTTGGGTTGGTACGCAATTCTAGCAATTTAACAAGATTAAAAGATACAGAAATACAGTTAGTTACGGGAGATATTACTGACCGCAATGCTCTGCGTCAAGGGATGAAAGATGTCGATACGGTGTTTCATACAGCAGCTTTCGTTGAACTAGGTTTAGTCGATGCAGCACAAATGGAACGGGTAAACGTCGAAGGAACCCAAGCCGTTTTAGAAGTTGCCAAAGAAATGGAAATCTCGAAAATGGTATATTGCAGCACTATAGGTGTTTACGGCGATACCAAAGGTGAAGTAATAAATGAAACCTTTAAAAGAACCCAGGAAAACTTCTCCTCAGCTTACGATAGTACCAAATACAAAGCACAGCAGCTAGTTGATAACTATGCCGTAAATGGTTTACCCGTAGTCAGCGTCATGCCATCCGGTATACTAGGTGCAGATGACCCTCATTTCGGTCCCGTATTTAAACTATTTTTGCAAGGTAAATTAAAATTTTGGGTAGGTGGCGATCGCATTACTGGAGTGGTTCATGTAGATGACTTGGTAAACGCGATGATATTGGCAGCAGAAAAAGGTGAACGAGGAGAACATTATATAATTTCTGCTGGTGAAGTTCCCTCTCGCGAAATGTTTGAAATTATCAGTAAACAAACAGGTATTTCCACACCTGCGGAAGTTCCTCAACCGATAGTTAGAGTCATTGGTAATATTCTTGACCCCATAGGTAAAATATTATCGTGGAATCCACCCATAGGCAAAGAAAGAGTACATTATTTATATGACCGCTGCGTGCGAGTTGATGCCAGCAAAGCCCGTGAAAAATTAGGTTGGCAACCCCGTTCTGTATCCCAAATATTACAAGAAATTGCTACACAATTAAAATCCGAAATGTAGAAATGTTGATAGTATCACCTCTGGATCATCAGTGATATGAAACGCAATTATCATCCTGAGAAATTGTTAAAATAAACTACGAAACAAATATTAGTTGATTTATTTCTTCACAATCTTATATGAATCCTGTATTATTAAGTGCTTCCAGAGCAATAATTTGTTTGATCATTGCCTTCGTACTTGCGAGTTTAGTAGAATATTGGCTGCATCGTCTGATGCACGTCAACCGTAAAATTGGTGAACGTCACCGTGACCATCATCGTCGTAACGAAGCACAAGGAGTAATCTGGGAATTTCGCGATTACACAGTTGGTGCTTCGGTAGCCATGCTGCTAATGTTTCTCTATTCCTGGGATGCTGGTTTGGGTTGGTTGCTCGGTAGTTTAACTTATGCAGCATTTTCCGCATACGCTCATCAATTGCAGCATGAAAACCCTACTAAATGTTTCTGGATGAAAATGCCAGTACATTACGTACATCATAAATATGGAATGTGGGAACATAACTTTGGTTTAGCTGTGGATTGGTGGGACCATGTTTTTGGTACTTATAAATCTGTAGAATGGCTGAGTGAGAAAGAAATGGCTTTATCGGAACGCGGTTATTTACAGTTGAAGTGGTGGTAATTTTTTGAAATATTCAGCCAGTATTGGTGCGAACCTATGGGTGTTTTTTTGAAGGGTCATTTTTGCAGGCTGAAACGATTACTCCATATGGGTTAGAAGGTTGTTTGTTGAAAACCGAGGTTCGCACCATTACTGAAAGTCTTTGTATGAATCGATTTGATGGGTTTTCCCAAAAATGCCCCTTGACATACCTGTGGCTCAAACAGTCTTTTATAAGAGGATATCTCTAAACCAAACTCCAAAGTGTTGAAATCCAAATTAATCCCTCCACCGGGATTGAAACCGACTTGGAGTATTTTCGCGATTTCAGTTACAACATTTAAATACTGTCTAAGGTGCGTAACATTGAAACTGACACTTGCGGAATCAAAAGCTGGGATACCACTGCTACAGAATTTCAGCTAAAAAGCGTAACATTGAAACTGACACTTGCGGAATCAAAAGCTGTGTGATTAACGGTAAAATTTGTATCGCACCCAAGTGAAAACCGCTATATTTATAGGATTTGTGCTTAAGAGCCGGGAATTTGATTCCCGGTTGGATTTGCGAACTACCCAACATTTAAACCAATAAAAAAATCATGGGTAACTTGTAACTGAACAAATCAGCTATCAATTACCCATTATTATCCATTACCCATTACCTACCACTAGATTAACAAATCACATAAATCTGTTGGAGATTGAAATTTGGGAATATTTTTTCAATTTTGCTCAATTTTAGTCTATATGACGATTTTTAGCCCCAAATTAGTCGAGAGATGATCTTTATATTTCGTTATTTTAACTATAAAAATGTTGTAAATCAAACTTGCTTAAAAAATAATAATGTTTTTACCGATTAGAAATGTAATCAAGTTATTCTGGAATGAAGATAAATCAAGCGGTCTCAAAGGATGACAAGCAAGGATCACTCAAAAGAAAGATACAAATCGCTTTCACTTGATGACTTTTGTATCTAAGGTTGGATGGCGAACGGTCTCAATCATAAGATAATCAAAAACAGATATAAATCTTGCTTTACCGTACAGGTCTCAAAATAAATTCTATGTAATATCTATAAAAGAAATGTGAATGCAGCATCTGAAAAATCAGTAACCGAAAATAACACCAATTTATCCAAAATATTACAAAAAGAGGTTTAAAAATGATCGCAATACAGAAAGTTTGTTGTCCTAACTGTGGGAGCAAATGCGAAAGACATCATATTTCTGAAAGCCAAATATGTCGGACTCAATGTGCAAATTGCGATTATTTAATGATTAGCTGTACCCGTACCGGAAGAGTCATTGAAGCATATGCACCCGGTATTTACGCAAATAAGTAAAAAAAAGCGCATTGTTAGGAGTTGTAGAGACGTAGCATTGCTACGTCTGTAAGGGAGTTAGTTGACAGTTGACAGTTATCATTTATTTCCCCCATCTCCCCATCCCCCCATCCTATTTATTACTCGCACGTAATTGTCCACAAGCAGCGTCTGCTTCTAAACCACGGGAGTAACGAACGCTGTGGGCAATATGATGCTTTTCTAAAGCTTGTACAAAAGCTTGAATGCGCTCGTAGGTGGGACGCTTATAGTCTGCTTCTTGGATGGGATTATAAGGTATCAAATTTACGTGACTTTGAAAACCGCGTAATTGTCGTGATAGTTGGTGAGCGTGTTCTGGAAGGTCGTTTACACCAGCAAGCAGAATATACTCAAAAGATACACGTCGTCCGGTCATTTCTACATAATCGCGACATTCCGCAAGTAATTCTTCAATTTGATATTTATGAGCGCTGGGAATAATGTCTTCTCGCAATTCTTGATTTGGTGCATGGAGACTGACAGCAAGAGTGATTTGGAGACGATGTTTTGCAAGGTGACGAATACGTCCAGGAATACCCACCGTAGAAAGCGTTAAGTTACGTTGTCCGATTCCCACATCTTTATTAAGGCATTGAATCGAGCTTAAAGTATTATCAACATTTAATAAAGGTTCACCCATACCCATAAATACAATATGAGTAACCCGGTGTCCAAAGTCTTCCTGTACAGTTAAAACTTGGTCCACAATTTCGTGACGAGCTAGATTGCGCTTGTAGACTCCTTTACCAGTAGCACAGAAATCGCAAGCCATCGGACAACCGACTTGAGTCGAAACGCAAACCGTTAACCGTTCTAAATCTTCTGAATTGTCTGCTTGTCGATTATTTTTTCCCCATTTTTTAAAAGTGGGAATCCCAACGGTTTCTACAATCTCTCCATCAGTTAGTTGTAAAAGATATTTTACAGTACCGTCGGGAGCAGTAGAACGGTGGTGCAAAGTAGAACGTCCTATTGGGATTTCTGCGACAGATTCCCGCCACTGTTTGGAAAATACAGTAATATCAGTCAACGAACGAGCGCCTCTTTGGTATATCCACTGATGCAACTGTTTTCCTCTGTAGGCTGGTTGTTCTTGTTGCTGCACCCAATCGGTTAGTTCTGATAAAGATGCTCCTAACAAAGGAGGGATCGGAATTTTTTGAATCTGAGGAACAGGGGGTTTAGATGAAGAAACTACAGAATTAACAGACATAGTGGAATTGCGATCGCTAAAAAGTCATTGAATCTTTATGGTAGAGTATCTGACGTTTTAATTGCTGAGTAAATATCTAACTAATTATTAAAGGTTCGTAGTTGCCCTCTTTGCAGTTCAGGTTTTTGGGGAATAGATAGAGATAGAAATTTGGACTTTAATTAAAGGTCAAAGGTCAAAAAGTATTAACAATTATCAATTATTAACTATCCCCTTGTCCCTTAATCCATTTCCTAACAAATATTTTTAATAAGTTCGACTAATTCTTGGGGATGATGAATTAAAAAATCTGGATTCTGTTTTACTAATGCTTCTTCTGAATTAAAACCCCAAGTTACTCCAATTACTCGAATATTAGCCTTTTTTGAAGCTTCTATATCTCTAGTTTCATCTCCCACATATATAACTTCTTGAGTTTTTAGCTGTTTTTGCCTCAAAACGTTGTTGATTATCGTCGTTTTACCAAAAATTGTGACTCCTGTATGAATAAACTCAAATAAACTATCCATATTATTTATTTTGAGAAATTCTTTGACGTTACCTTTAGAATTAGAAGTTATAATACCTAACCTATTCCCATTGTCTTTGAGTTCTATCAAAGCGGATTGAATTCCTAGAATTGGTTTGAGTTCGGGAATTTTGTTTTTTAACTCTCTCTTAACCTTCTTAAGTAAAAAAGGTATTTTGAATAAAGGAATCCCAGAATACTTAAAAATTTCTCTAGAAGTTAAATTTCTCAGTATTACAAGTTCTTCTGAAGTAATTTGTGCGTAACTAAACTCTACAGCTAAACCATTGGCAATAGTTACTAAGGCATCTACTGTATCGGCGATCGTACCATCAAAATCAAAAATAATTACTTTCTGGGTCATTCTCTGGGTTGACGGGATGCTTCAAGATTAGCACGGGCATTTCGTTGTAACATTTGTGGCTTAATTCGTCGTAACGCTGAAGCCGTAAATTGCTTGTCCCACTTTTCATTGGTGATTGTGGCTAATTCTATCAGCTTGGGAGCAATATTCCCAGAGTAGGGTTGAAATTCTTCTACGTCGGTTGTTGTGGCAAATCGTTGATTCCAAGGACATACATCTTGACAAATATCACAACCCGCAACCCAGCCTTGCATATTTTCGGCGATATTTTCGGGTAATTTTTCATCCCGGTTTTCTATTGTATGATAAGCAATACACCGATTGGCATCTACTATAAATGGCTGTGTAATTGCATCGGTGGGACAACTTTCAATACACTTAGTACAGCTTCCACAATGTTCGGTATGGGGAGTATCTGGAGTTAATTCCAGATTTGTGAGAATTTCTCCTAAAAATACCCAAGAACCATATTCTCTGGTAATTACATTGCCGTTTTTGGCAATCCAACCGATTCCCGCTTGTTGCGCCCAAACTTTATCTTGAATTGGTCCTGTATCTACATAGTATCTGGTTTCGATTCCTTCACCTAATGACTGCAACCAATTTGAAAGTGCTTTCAATTTTTTTGCATGACTTTGTGATAATCTCTTCCCCATCCATAACGAGAAATTTTTCCGTATTCCTTTCCTTCTGGTCTCTGATGTGGAGTGTAATAATTTAAAGCAACACAAATTAGCGATCGCACTTTTGGCATAACTAATTTTATATCTTGACGATTCGGATTTCCCATCCATTCCATATCGGCATGATATCCAAGCCCTAACCATGCTTGTAATCTCTGTACCTGAGTATCTGTAAGGGTTGCAGCAGCTATTCCAATTTTATGAAACCCTAGCTCTAGCGCTTTTTCCTTAATTTGTCTGCTGCTAAGGGAGGACAATTCATTCATTTATCTTATTTTAATATTTGCCCGAAAAGCCCACCCCTAACTTATACCACCATTATGATCCCCTGTTTTATATTTCTTAATTAACCTATTTGTAAATTTTATTTGCAATTTATTAACTTTTTATGCAGAATGGCAAGTGGAAGGTAAAGCAACATACAAACAAAGCTTTCCTAAAACAGATATTTCGCTACGAAGTTTACAAAAGTTGGTGCTATCATGACTTTCTCTACAGATTCAATACGGAACGGTTTTTCTAACGCCTTCAACTACGATACTCAGTTAGTTGATGCAGTAAATTCCACTGTAAATGTGTTCAAAAGCCTCTCGGTGGACGATCAGTTAGCGGTGCTTTGGTTTGCATATACTGAAATGGGACGTTCTATAACTCCTGCTGCTACAGGTGCAGCACGTTTACAGCTAGCGGAAGGTTTGCTCTATCAAATCATGCAAATGTCTGCCAACGAACAGCTACAGGTAATGCGTGATTTAGCTACGAAAAATAATACCCAAGTTGCTCGCTCTTACGGTATTCTCAGCGCTAATACAAAGTTAGCTTTTTGGTATGAATTATCAGAGTTGATGGTTAAAGGTTTTGTTGTGGCAATGCCATCTAATTATCAATTGTCTCGTGATGGCTCGCAAGTTTTACAAGCTCTCAAAGAACTTGATTTTGGTCAACAAATTACTGTTCTTCGTAAAATTGTAACTGATATGGGTGTTGATCCTTTAGCTGATTAAAACGCTTTTGAATCAAGCTATATTTTTCAATTTTGCGACGATAACAGGCAATTTTTCAACCTTATGCCTGAATATCAAACTTATTTGTTTTAATCGAATCTAACCGTAGATTGTGGGGTGGAAATTATTATTATTTATTATCCACCTTGCAATAATTTTGTTTAAATAAGGAGTAGTTACATAACTCAAAAATGAATAATCAAGACTTGATTAATTGATTTATAGTACAATAACCTATTAAGTAGGTGTCTGAGTAACTTGTTTTTATATTCAAATAATTTTGAACGATCACTGATACAGCTAATTTTATGACTGCAATTCAATGGAAATCTACCGAAATTACAGAAATCAGTGAAGTAACTATACAGCAATATTTTGCAAGTTTAAATGCAGGCAATTACGAAAAAACCACTTCGTTGTTTGCAGAAGATGGTGTAATGCATCCCCCCTTTGAATCTGGGATTACCGGGAGAGATGCGATTTTAAGCTATTTACGCAAAGAAGCAATTGATATTAAAGCTTATCCTCGTGAAGGTGTAAGCGAAACTTTAGAAGACAACCGAACCCAAATTCAAGTTTTAGGTAAGGTAGAAACTCCTTGGTTTGGTGTCAATGTATCTTGGGTGTTTGCTTTAAATGAAAATCTGCAAATTTTGGATGTAAAAATCAAACTTTTGGCTTCTCCTCAAGAATTACTGTCTTTACGGCGGTAATACTTGATAATTAACGAATATTAAGCATATTAAACAGTTATTTTTGATAATTAACAGCCAAAAACCATTAATAACTAATAACTAACTTTTGTTTGCTGTTGCTCGCTCTAAGGAACGTACTAATAATCTCCGTCCTAATTCTATATCGGCAGCCGCACATTGCCAGTCTGGATGAGCGCTCATTAGTAGACTATCCAATGTCTCTTGGTCAAATAAATGCCAAACTAAAGCATTATTTATTTCCGCTTCAATTGCGTAACAGTTGATACTGATACAATAAATTCTACAACTACTCGCAGCCCTTACCAAAGTTATTTGTTCTCCGGGTTGAAGTGAGCGAAACTTTTTGATTGCCTGCTTCATTTCATCCATAGAAGAAATAAGTAATCCGGGAATTGCCACTGTTAAATTATGATCGCTATTTACCTTAATCCAATAATGACGACTGGGATCTATTCCCTCTAACCAAGGTAACTCATCATCTAATCGGTAGCGCGGTGACAGACAAAACGAGGCTTGCATAGGCATCGTTAATAACTACAGTAAGGTATTCAAATAATTTTCACTTTTAGATACTTGGTAGACAGCGAAAACTCCATTTATTGATTATTAATGATCAATAAATTGCGATCGCGCATATTCTCCAGTACCTTATCTTGACTAATTGATTCCCGACATTTTATTGAATTGACCGGATTGAAGCAATTAATCAAGAGTAGAACCACTTTTTCCATTATTTAATAAGTTCTAGCTATTAATCAAATAAACTTTGTAAAAGTTATTATCTTGATTAAGTATTGTTAATAACTTAACGTGAATTCGACGAATAGCTTCATAAGTCGGGTTTTGATGATGATTGTTAGTTAGAAGCCAGATTTATCTTAAAAACCCGACTTCTAACCCCACTGGTAAATCAGAAGTCGGGTAACTATTACGAAACCCGACTTCTGAAGCTTTGATACTTGTGATTGTGAGACAGATTATTTTGTTAAAATACTTTATTAACCTGACGGAGTGAAAGCGAACTATAGTTAAATTAAGTTAAATTAAGTTAAATTAATTTTGAACTTTTTGTTGAACTGGTTCGACTGTTTCTGGCAAACTAGCTTCTAACTTCAGACAATTGCCGCCATTAACTTGTAATTCATACTCTACCTTGTCCATTAAACGGTTCATAATCAGCCAGCCATAACCACCTTCTTGTTTTTCCATAGGACTAGGAGGAGAATAATGAGACATATCATAACCCTCACCTTTGTCCCAAACTTCTAAAGCTAAATCTCTTTTTTTAAGTTCCAAACGAATCAAAACTGGGGCAGACGGTTTTTCTTTGTGAGCATGACGCACTACATTAGAGTAAGCTTCGACTAAAACTAAGCGTAAACGATTTGATTGTCGAGTCCAATCAACCGATTCTCCTAATTCCACTTGTAAGCATCCAAGCAGCCAGCCTTCCACAATGCTTAAAAACTTCAAGTCACTTGGTACGTGAAGCTCGCTTTTCATAGTTTATAAAATCTCCAGTGAAAGTATAGTTTGATCATCTTCTTGGACTTCGGTATCAAGATGGATGCGGTTGAGCAATTTGTTCAAACTAAGTGGTTTTTCTTGTTCAAGCAATAATTGCCAAAGTCCTTCTTGGTTAAGCATGGAACGTGTTGACGATTCTACATTAGATAATTCTTTATTCAAATTACTTGTGATTGAAACTTGAGCTTCAGTAATGCCATCGCTGGCAAGTAGTAAAGTATCTGAGTTAGCAAGAATTAATTCCCCAAAATCTGCTTCCCAATTGGGTAATATACCCAAAGGAATTCCCCGTACTTTGAGAAAATTTGGTTCGTCTAAGTGAGAATCTTTTTGTGAGCAAACTATTGGGTAAATATGACCGGCATTAGCGTATACTAATTGCTTAGTAGCGCTAGTATATCGAGCCAATACCAAAGTAATAAAGTAATTATTGCTTACAAGGTCATCCCCTAAAGCTTGATTTAAGTTTTTCATGACTATATTTGGCATTGGAGGGGTTTCTTGAGATAATTCTCGACGCAATACTGATATGGCACTAGCCATAAACAGTGCAGCAGGAACACCTTTACCAGAAACGTCACCTACAGCCAACCATAAATCGCCTTTGGGATGAACAAAAACTTCAAAAAAATCTCCCCCTACTTCCCGTGCTGGATAGCAGCAAGCTTGTACCCTGACTCCTTCGATTTCAGGTAAAGTTTGGCGTAACAAATTGTGCTGAATTTGCCGGGCAACTTCCAATTCGGCATGAATCTGTTTTTGCTTTTCCTGGAGATTCTGATAAAGTTTTGCTTGAGAAAGAGCTAATGCAGCTTGTTCGGCAACACCGGAAATTAATTCGATATCTTCATGTTGCCAATTGCCATAAGTTCCCAGAGTCGCTTTTTGGGTATCGCATTGCTGTTGATGGAGAGCCAGTACTGCTTGTAAATCTTGTTGATAAATCAGCGGTACAGCTAATTGCTGGTAAACTTCGCCATTATCAGAAGTAAGTTCTGCGAATTCGTAATTACGACTGACAAGAACTTTTTCCATTAAGGTACTGGGATTAAAGCAGCAATTTTCAGCAACAGCGTTATGATCCTGATAGAAAAACTCCTCTAATGCTAATTGTTCTCCTTCAATCGGTTTAAGTACGCAACAAGTCGCTTCAAAAGTTTGTCCAATTGTTGTGACAATTTTTTGCAGCATACTAGGGTAATCTAGAGATTCCCGAATCGCTGTTGTGACTGCATTAACTAAAGATTCTCGCCTCAGAGAACGGCGTAAACTTAAAGTTCTTTTTTTTACTAACCGATAAATTTGGGTGGCTTGATCCACCAGCGAACGCAGTTGATCTGGTTTCCAAGGCTTGGTAATGTATCGAAATACCTGACCCGAATTAATCGCATCAACTAAATCTTCTACATCAGTGAAGCCTGTAAGCAGAATCCTAATAGTATCCGGAAAACGCTCTACTATAAGACCGAAAAATTCTGTACCGTTCATCTCTGGCATTCTTTGATCAGAGATAATTACAGCCATTTCCCCTTCTTTCTCTAGAATCTCCAGAGCAGTACGAGCATCACTTGCCTTGTATACTTTGAATTCTCGCCTAAAAGTGCGGTAGAGTAAATCTAGGTTATCTAGCTCATCATCTACCACCATTAATTTGAGTTTGCCTGCCTCAATGTCAGTCATAATTGACTTTTATTTTCATATGTTTTTCATCGGCAAGAATATATAAATTTTATCTTGCCCTCAAATTTAGTCTGAAACAAAAAGGTAGTTATTAACATTCCCCCCCACATTCTTAACATATAATTAACTGTGCGGGTAGTAAATTTATCTCTAATCTCCTTCAAAAATACTCAGACAAACCTTAATTTCAGCTTTATCCTACCAATCCCGAACGCAAAGCACGGACTGCTGCTTGAGTGCGATCGTCAGCGCATAACTTGTTCAAAATATTGCGGACGTGAGTTTTCACAGTTCCCACGGTAATGTAGAGTCTTTCAGCGATAATGGCGTTACTACAACCTTCTACAATTAACTGCAATACTTCTAATTCTCTGTCAGTAAGAGTATAGGGATCAATACTGTCTTCTTCTCTAGCATTGTTAAAGCCGAATTTTTCTGCAAATTTATTCGCATCCGAAACTTGTGAACCTGGTGGATTTTCTTGTGCTTGCTGCAAAACAATGCGGGCGATCGCCGGGTCAATCCAAGAGTTACCATTGTGAGTATGGCGTACCGCTTCGAGCAAGTTATCATATTTATCCTTCATGCAGTAGGAATCTGCACCGGCAGCGAAAGCAGCAAGCACAGCTTCTTTACTATCACGTAAAGTTAAAATCAAAATTTTAGTTAGCAATCCTGGTGCTGTGGACTTGGCTTCTCTGGTTAATTCAATCCCATCAATATCGGGTAAACCAATATCTACAATTGCCACATCCGGTTGCAGCGCTTTTAATATTTTGAGTCCATCTGTAGCATTATTTGCTTCTCCTACTACTTCAAAATCAACATTTCGCTGTAATGCAGTGCGAATACCCAAACGGGTAAGATCGTGATCTTCAATTAAAGCAACGCGAATTTTAGTCATGGTAACTTTCTGCCCGTTAAACTATTAACTGTAAAATTGAGTTTAATAAAAAGTCTATTAAGATACAGTTTCCTTTACATCTGTACTCTTAATGGCATAAAACTCACGAGGGATTGTTGATATCTGATTAATAAGGTATTCACTACCCATATCGGAAACCCTATAAATATACAATTTGAGTTAAGTACGCCTGATAAAAAGAATCTAATACGGTTAGAGTTGAAATATACGACTATATTAATTAGAGTTGGTTAACTAATCCCCATAAGTAGTTAATCTTACCCTATCAATCGTATTTGTGTTTGAAAAGGTATAGGCTCCCAGTTGGAATCAAGTGTATTTTGATTACTATGTTGAACTCCTTTGTGAAAATTATACCGGCGTTTTGGAAGATGCTGTTAGTTTATTTGCAATGGTTTGTTTAATCGGACATCTAAAAATACTACTTAAAATACAAAGTTTTAAAATACATGATTATCTCAAATATTTAAGTATTTATAGTGACTTTTATGACGATAAATATTTAGTAAGCTAAACTACAAATTAAAATTAAAATTAAAATTAAAATAATTAATTTTGTGATTAAAGCAATTAAACAAGCCATAACCATAAATGCAACACAAACAATTAAGGAACAAATTTGATAAACTAGCTTCGATAAAACTTGGTGTGAGGCGAATCTAGATTAGAGCATGATTAAACCGCCAAAAAAAATGTCGGTTTTGGGACTACCGATTCATTTAACGACAAATTACCCAGGCTACTTATTAGAACGCTTGCAGCAGAGAATCGGAACTCATGTAGTGACGCTGAATGCAGAAATGACCATGCAAGCCGAGGGAAATGAAACTCTCGCGACTATAATCAAAGCTGCTGAGTTAGTAATTCCCGATGGTGCTGGGATAGTTTTATATTTACGATTACTTTTAAAGCAAGATGTACGTCGAGTTCCAGGCATTGAATTAGCAGAAGCAGTGTTGCGGGAAATTGGACAAAATTCTCCTGATTCAACTGTATTTTTCTACGGAGGAAAGCCCGGAACCGCAGCAGCAGCAGCACAATTCTGGCAAGAACAAATTCCCCGTTTAAATATAGTCGGAACTCATTCAGGCTATCATTCCCCAGAAGAAGAACAACAATTGCACTCTACTCTGTCTCAACTACAACCGCAAGTTATTTATGTGGGTTTAGGAGTGCCGCGTCAAGAACTATGGATCAAACAAAACCGTCATTTGTGTCCCCAAGCTATTTGGATTGGTGTAGGTGGTAGTTTTGATATTTGGTCAGGAGACAAAACTCGCGCTCCGGCTTGGTTGGGTGATAATAATTTAGAATGGCTATATCGTCTTTATCAAGAACCTTGGCGATGGCGGCGGATGTTAGCTTTACCTAAATTTGCTTGGAAAGCCTTGATTTACGGTGTAAAAACCAAAGGTGTCTTGAGTTTTTTTGACAGTTGACAATTGACAGTTGACAGTTGATAGTAATTTTTGACCTTTGACCTTTGACCTTTGACCTTTGACCTTTGACCTTTGACCTTTGACCTTTGACCTTTGAC
>JAAUSO010000160.1 GCA_012033205.1 Richelia sp. SL_2_1
ATGGGAGAGTGGGAGATGGGGTGATGGGGTGATGGGGTGATGCACCGGAGTTATAACCTTTAACCTCTAACCTTTAACCTTTAACCTCTAACCTTTAACCTCTAACCTTTAACCTCTAACCTCTAACCTTTAACCTAATAAAAGTTTCTATCGTCTGATTAAAAGATTCCGGTTGAGTCATAAAACACCAATGATTTCCGGGTAATTGGGATATTTGTAAGTTTTTTAAATAAGTTTTGTAAGGCTTTAATTGCCAATTTTGACGATTTACTCCTTTTTGTGGTTGTACAAATAGAGTTGGAATATTCACTGATTCCGTTAATCCCGGTACCCGCATAACTTGCTCAAAAATACCGTCTCGTGCAGCAATTGTAAATTTACTACCCCAATTACCATCTACTTTTTGTTCAATGCTGGCTTGAAAAACTTGTTTTTGTAAAGCAGTCCAATCTTGATATTGATTTAACTTTTGTACTTGTTTTTCCGCTGCTTCATAACTATCAAAAGGTCCCATTCCTTTAAGAAAGGGTAATACACGGTATAAAATTGGGAAAGTCAATTTGATCAAATCGGGCATTTTCCAGATAAAAATTGGGTCTACTAATACCATACTTTTCAAATACTGGGGATTCTTTGTTGCCCAAATACAAGCTAATTTACCACTCCAGGAATGCCCTACAACATGAGCATTTACCCATCCCATATTATCCATTAAAGCTTCTAAATCCGCAATAACACTATCAAAAGTGTAGTCATTTTCCGGTTTACTACTGTCACCATGACCGCGCATATCTGGAGCAATTATATGATAATCTGCGGCTAAATAATCGCCCAAACTAGACCAAACTAAAGCATTGTCAGCTAACCCGTGGAGTAATAATAAAGGTTCTTTTCCTTGGTTCCATTCCAAATAAGAAAGTTGGATATCGGGTAAAGATAAAGTTTTACGATTATACATAAAAAATCAAGGTTCAATTATCATTTTACTGCAATAACTTCATTCTACAATTATTGACAACTTAAACCGATTCAATTCACTTTAATTGTAAAATTAGAAAAAATCCAGTAATTTATACTTAATAATGGCAAACCAAAATAGAGAGAGCCGTCTCAGAGAACATCTAGCAAACGAGCGCACTTTTCTCGCTTGGTTGCGAACATCAATTTCTTTAATCGGATTTGGTTTAGCAATAGCTAGATTTGGTTTATTTTTGCGTCAATTACAAACTGCAACTACTCAACAAATAGTAGAAAATCATCCTGTTTTTAACTATCAAAATTTAGGATTAACTTTAATAATTGTTGGTATTTTAATTCTTGCTTTGGCAACTTTGCACTACAATCGAGTATTCTGGCAAATTGAGCAAGCAAATTTTCGTCCCAATCGGTTATTAATTTTCTTTTTGAGTATCATAGTAATTCTCCTTGGTATATTAAGTATCCCCTTAGTTTTAACCCGTCAAAACTCAACTTCCCCAATTAGAAACTCCAATCAACCACAATCAAGAAAATAAATTTCCTCTGTGTACCTCTGCGATATACTCTGCGTCACTCTGCGTTAAAAAATCTTAATCCTCCATCTTCCTTAGCAAGGATTACTGATTTTGCGCTATATTCTAAATAATGAGGATTCGCAAAATATCTAAAACAATACAGCAATCGGGAGCTGTATTTCGCTACAGCGGACGAGCTGTAAACTTAGTTTGGACGACTAACCGCACTCTCACAATTATTCTGGCAATTTTAACTTTAGTTGCCGGACTTTTACCCGCTGCTGTTGCTTATATTGGTAAATTAATTGTCGATGCTGTTGTTCAAACCCGAAATTTATCTTCTCTACAAGATAACTCAAATTATTCTCTTGCTTTAATGTACGTGGGATTAGAAGCTGTTGCTGTAGCAATACTTGCTCTTAGTCAGCGCGGGCTTAGTATTACTCAGTCGCTGTTACGGGTATTATTAGGGCAAAGAGTCAACGAACTGATTCTGGAAAAAGCACTCAGTTTAGAACTACCACAGTTTGAGGATTCAGAATTTTACGACAAAATGACCAATGCACGACGCGAAGCTTCTAGTCGTCCACTTTCTTTAGTTAATCGTACTTTTGGTTTGGTGCAAAGTGCTTTATCGCTGTTTACTTACGGCGCTTTGCTATTTGGCTTTTCTTTATGGGCTGTAGTAGTATTAATTTTAGCTGCTGTGCCTGCGTTTATTGCCGAAACTCGCTTTGCTGGAGAAGCTTTTCGTTTATTTCGCTGGAGAGCGCCAGAAACCCGGCAACAGCATTATTTAGAGACGCTGGCTGCGAGAGAAGATTTTGCCAAAGAGGTGAAACTTTATCAACTTGGTGATATGTTATTGAGTCGTTACCGTAGCTTATTTGATCGATTATACGGAGAAGACCGCGATTTAACAATCAAGCGGGGATTTTGGAGTTACTTATTAGGTTTATTGAGTACTGCAACTTTCTATGTTGCTTATGGATGGATTGTGGTAGAAACAATTGCGGGCAGAATTTCCTTGGGAGATATGACGATGTATCTTACAGTATTTCGTCAGGGACAAACTACTTTTTCGGGTGCTTTAACTTCTATCGGTGGAATGTATGAAGATAACCTGTATCTTTCCAATCTTTACGAATTTTTAGAAGAAGAAGTTCCCACAAGTTACGGTAGAGCAATTAAAGGTACAAATCCCCAAGATGGAATTCGTTTTGAAAATGTTTCTTTTACTTATCCTGGAAGTACAAAACCGGCTTTAAAAAATATTTCTCTGCATTTACAACCGGGAGAAAAACTTGCAATTGTCGGTGAAAATGGTTCGGGAAAAACTACTTTAATTAAATTACTGACTCGCCTTTACACTCCAGAATCGGGAAGGATTTTATTAGATGGATTGAATTTAGAAGAATGGGATTTAAACACATTACGGCGACGAATTGGAGTAATTTTTCAGAATTTTGTTCGCTATCAATTTACCGTTGGTGAAAATATTGGTGTCGGTGATGTGGAAAAATTATCAGATGAAACAGCATGGAAAATTGCCGCGAAAAAAGGAATGTCATTACCCTTTATCGAACAATTACCCGATAATTTTACAACCCAATTAGGACGTTGGTTTAAGTCAGGACAAGAACTTTCCGGCGGACAATGGCAGAAAATCGCCCTTTCTCGCGCTTTTATGCGAAATAGCGCCGATATACTCGTATTAGATGAACCGACTTCCGCAATTGATTCTCAAGCCGAATACGAAATTTTTGACCGTTTTCGCAGCTTAACTAAAGATAAAATGGTATTCTTAATATCTCACCGTTTTTCTACAGTCAGAATGGCTGACAAAATCGTCGTCATTGAACAAGGTCAAATCTTGGAAACCGGAACCCACGAAGAATTATTACAAGCAAAGGGCAGGTATGCGACATTGTTTTCTTTACAAGCGCAAGGTTATAAGTGAAGATGGGATTTAGGAACTTCATATCTTGCACTATAAAAAGCTATCGTCAAAATAATTACTAATTGTTTGACTTAATTCTTACCCGCCTGGGATTGCAAATCCCAGTCTGATAGCCCTCATTCCATTAAAATTGACTAAAATCTTACAGGTTTATGTTAGTTATATTTTTATTTATATTTTTGATTATCTAGTTAATTATGCGTACAGTGCAAGATATAACCAACCAAAGAGCATTACTAATTCAAAATTACTAACTCCTAATCCAAAATCCAAAATCCAAAATTGATTAGTCTTCCCTACAACGTAACAATTGGTTACAATACTCTTGCGTGCTTTACCCGGAGTAATAAGCGATGGATTTGATATTGGAACCGACGATTCCCGTAAAAATTGAGAAAATGAAGCAACGGGTACAATGGCAGCATCAAAGTATTGTCCAACGAGGAATCGATCAAACCAGTATGGTTATCGATGACGGTAAGGAGGATAGTGAGGAATTCTCTTTTATGGTTATCGGTGACAGCGGTACAACTTGTCAAGATGGACATCATCCCCAACGAGAAATTGCCAAATTGATGCTTCAGCACCGTCATGAGTGCCGTTTTGTTTTGCACACTGGTGATGTAATTTATACTGTGGGTTCCCGCGAATATTATTCGTCAAATTTTATTGAACCTTATCGCGAGTTTTTGCGGGGTGGTGAAAATCCCCAAAATATTACTTATGACAATATGGTATTCGATACTCCGATTCTCACAACTCTGGGAAATCATGATTATTATGATGTACCCTTGATGTATCGCGTAATTATGGGACCGACGCTACAGTTACGTCGTTTATTACGCTATAAGGATATTGAAATTGGTTGGCATGGTTCAGAACAAGGAGATGCTTATGCAAAGGCATTTCTTGATTATTTAGCGCGGTTCAATCAACAGCAAAAATTAGAACTGCATTTAGATCAACATTACACCGCTAAAACCAATAACGGACGCTGTTTGCGTTACCAACCCGGACATTTTACCCGTTTACCAAATCGTTATTATACGTTTCGTTACGGTGGTATTGACTTTTTTGCTCTTGACTCAAATACTATTAATGAACCTTCTCCGATACCAGAAACGCCACAAGGAGATATCCGTCGAAAAGCTTTAATTCAGCGTCGCGATGAGATAGATGTCCAAGAACAGCAGATTTTAGAAGAATACGATAAACTTGACCTGGATAATCCCGAAGATGCTCAAAAAAGCGATGCACTCGAAGCAATTTTAAGTCAAATTAATGAAGTCAAGGTTGATATTGAAAAACAACTCGCATCTCATGATCCCAATGTTGATTTTGAACAACTTGAATGGTTTAAACAAAGGTTAATTGAATCCTGGAACAGTTCTGAAGTTCGCGCTCGTATCGTTTATTTTCACCATCCACCCTACGTTACTGAAGCAAGTAAGTGGTATCAAGCACAAACCCTTGCTGTTCGTCGTCGTCTACGGTGGGTATTCGATCAAGTTGCTCAATCTATCGGTAACTTGAATGGCAATCGCCCTATTGTTGACTTAATCTTAAACGGACACGCCCACTGTTTAGAGCATCTTTATACCACAGATACAGGACAAGCAGATTCTCACATTAATTGTATCGTCAGCGGTGGCAGCGGTCATTATCCCCGTCGTCAAAGGGATACCGGACCGGAATTAATGGAAACTTTTGATTATATTTCCGGCAGTCCTATCCGTAAAGTTGCTGATTCTTTACTATTTATTGGTCGCAAAGGTTACGAATCATTAGAACGCTTTGCTTATTCCGGAATCAGAATTGACGTTAAAGCCGGTAATCCTGTAAAGTTTGTTGTTAAACCATTTGTCGCCGAACGTTTTGGACATCAATGGAATTATCCTGATATTGAACCGTTTGTAATAGGGTAAAAAAGGTTAAAGGTTAAAGGCTAAAGGTTAAAGGTTAAAGGTCAAAGGTCAAAGGTTAGAGGTTAACAAATTCTCAATTCCTATTTAAAATAACATGAATCGTAATCACAGATTAGATTTTTTCAATTATTTACGTTTTGCTGCAATTATTTTTATTATGTTGTTCGGGTTGCTTTTTTATCCGATTAATGCAGCATTTGCGAATACATCAACCGATATTTATCAACAGAAAGCTGCAAGTTCTGACGGGATTGGTAAAATTTACATGGGTAGAGAAATTTCTCAGGTAATGGGACATCAAGGTGCAATGTGGTTAGAAAGACCTACCCGTGAAACCCAAGAACAACCGAGCAAAATAGCCAGCGCTCTTGATTTAAAAGATACTGATATTGTAGCAGATATCGGTGCTGGTACTGGCTATATGAGTTTTCGTATAGCTCCTAGAGTGTCCGATGGAAAAGTGTTTGCTGTAGATATTCAGCCGGAAATGTTGGATATTATCAAATTTTATCAAAAAGAAACAAATATTACTAATGTCGAGCCGATTTTAGCGACACCTACTAATCCTAATTTACCAGCTAAAAGTGTGGATTTAGCCTTAATGGTAGATGCTTATCATGAGTTTGAATATCCACAGGAAGTTATGCAAGGGGTTGTAAAATCCCTTAAACCACGAGGTAAAGCGGTACTAGTAGAATATCGAGGTGAAAATCCTTTTCTTGCCATCAAACGCTTACATAAAATGACTCAAAAACAAGTCAAAAAAGAAATGAAAGCTGTAGGATTAACTTGGATAGAAACTAAAGAATTGCTTCCCCAGCAGCATTTAATGATATTTGAAAAAGGAGTTAGTTGATGGTGGTTGGTTGATAGTTGATGGTTGATAGTTGTTATTTATTTCCCCCATCCCCTTGTCCCCTTGTCTCCCCATCTTTACTCAGCGGGAATTGCGATCGCAGTTTTAAGATTACTATCCCAAACTACCCAGTTGAATTGCTTATCCAAATTTTCGCTAGTATCCGCAACTTTAAAATAAAATTTTTCAGCTTTTCTTTCAATTGCAAAGTCTGCATTTTGTGCATAAACCACCTTAAAACCCTTATCTCGCAAACAAAACATTACCCAAGCTTTGAGTGATTGTCTTGATGGCTCGTAGGAAACCATTGGTCTTTTAAATGCTTCTTCAATAACTTGATATATTTCAGACATTTTTCAAATTAGTGTTCAATTATCACTTATTAATCTTGAATTCATAACTATTATATTTGATAGTTCATACATAATTGAATTCAAATTAATTATATATATTATAACCACCTTTTCCTCCCCTAACCTTCGCGCCCCCTCTGCGTTTAAAAAACAAAAACCGCACAAAGACGGGCTTAAAAAACTAAAAATTAAATCTCTACCGACTGATACAATTCCCGCAACTTATCCAAGTTACTTTCATCTGTATTCCAGATTGTAGGTTGGCTTCACGGCACACGAAAATATATAGCAGTTCCCAGCAAAAGCTACGCATTTAGAAATTTTTCGGCAGCATTCGCTAATACTTCATCCATCCAAGCATTAATACTTAACCCTGATTTTTCGCTGCAATAAAAATCTTGCGGTGATTTTCTGGAGTTGTACGGAAAGGAAGTTTTCCAGAAAAAGGTTTATCGGGTTCTTCACCTAAATCTTCACAATAAGCAAGATAATCATCAACTGAATTATGAAACTCTTGACGCGCTTCTTCAATAGTTTTAGCTTTAAAAGTTATGATATCATTAATATCAATAACTCTACCAAACAGTATTTCTGCTTCTGTATCTACTTCGATAATTGCTGAGTAACCTTTGTAAGTCATCATAGTTCGATTCCTGCTTTTTTTCGATGATATGATGAGATGATATCAATAGAAGTGTGATAAGCCGCTCACGTATTGGTGTGGTTTCTTAAATATGATTTTTTAGATAATGAAAATCAAAGCAGTAATCTGGCAAGAAGATGATGTATGGTGCGCTTCTGTACCAGCCTTACCTGGGTGTCACACTTGGGGTAATAGTTACGAACATTTGTTAGAAATGCTAGAAGATGCTATCCAAGGTTGGTTGGAAGTTGCGAGTTTAACTGAATAAATGTATTTATTATAATTTATTAAAAATCGTATCAAGCCGACATTAAACCCCGCTTCGGTTCAGGAATATTACGTCCTAAATCCTGAGCAGTTTCAATCCACTCTTGCATAATAATCTCTACATTTTTCAAAGCTTCTTGGTAAGTTTCACCATCCGCAGCACAACCGGGTAATTCTGGTACTTCTGCGATAAATGCTTCGTCTTCTTGACTCCAGTAGAGGATTATTTCATAGCGAAGCGTCATTTTATTCTCCTTCTTCTAACTGATATTTAAGAATCACTTCACGAACTTGTTTTACTTGGTATACCTTAGCTTTTCCTTTCTTTGGTTGTAGATTTAAGATTTCTTCAACATCTTCTTTAGTAAAAATGTGATGACTTCCACGGATGCGTTCATCAAAGCCTAAGTTAATTAATAATTGGCAGAGTTTTTCAAATGGAATATTGGCATCAGATGCACCTGATAGGATTTTAGCTAATAACTTATCTTGTTGAGTCACAAGTTCTGATATTCCTTGTTTGAAGTTATTTTATCCGGCGATAAGCCTGCGGCATGGCTTCGCGTATCGCTATTTTATTTTTTTTTGCAGAAAACTACGGTCATAGAAGTTTCCAACCGACTCAATTTAATATAATATTTTAACTGGTAATGTAGAGACACTTGCAGGAACTTCTTTGAAAGGATTATTGTAAGCATCAATATCATATTTCAGTCCGCTTAAATTACTAATACTTTCTGGTAATTGAGTTAATTCATTATCAATAAGTCCTAAATATTCTAAATTTTTCAGATTACCAATACTTTCTGGTAAATATTTTAATTCATTTTCACGAAGTTCTAATGATTTAAGGTTTTTTAATTGACAAATACTTTCTGGCAAATATTCAATATTATTATAAAAAAGATTCAATTCTTTGATATTTTGTAATTGACCAATACTTTCAGGTAATGTTTTTAAATATCCCTCTTCAAGCTTCAATACAGTTAGTTTATCCAATTTACCAATGCTATGCGGTAAATAATGTAAATTTTCATTATTCCTAATCTCCAAGTATTCTAAATTACTCAAGTTCCCTAAAGTTTCAGGTAATGAATGAATAGCTGTTGCGTTAATTTCAAGATGTTTTAAAGAAGTAAGCTGTCCGATGGTATCAGGTAATTTTTCTAAATTACCAAGACTACTTGCACAACCTCTGAGTACAAGTTTTTCTAAATTTTTGAGTTTACTAATACTATCTGGTATTTCTTCGAGTTCTCGTAAGTCAACAATTATTAGCTCTTTTAAATTTTTCAAATTACCAATACTTGAAGGTAAAAACTTCAATCGGCAATCACATATTTTGAGAAATTGCAATTTAGATAATTTGCCAATGCTTGCAGGTATTTCTTCAATATCTAGAGCAACGAGATAATCTTGAATAATTGCTAACTCTTTTAAACTGGATATATTTCCGATAAATTCAGGAATTACATATTTCTTGCAGGGTGAAAAGTTTAATTCTAATTTCTCAGCTTTAGACTTTATAGCACTTTCAATTACACATTCGAGTTGGTTTGTACTTTCAATTTGTCTCCGATAATTCATAATTAAATTCAAATAACTTATATTCTACCTCCTTAATTATCCTCTCCGCGAACCTCCGCGTAAACCTCCGCGCCCCTCTGCGTTAAAAAAACAAAAAAAACCCGCACAAAGACGGGCTTAAAAAAACTAAAAATTAAATCTCTACCTACTCAATCCCCTCAATCTTATCCTCAACCTGCTGATACAATTCCCGCAACTTATCCAAGTTACTTTCATCAGTATCCCAGTAACCCCTACCATTAGCTTCCAACAATGAAGTTACCATCTTCCTAAAAGAATGGGGATTTAAATTCAACAACCTTTCCTGCATCTCCTTATCTTTCATAAAGGTTTCGTTGGTATCCTCATAAACCCAGTTATCCACAGCATCCGCTGTTGCACTCCAACCGACGGTATTTACCAAACGCTTGGATAATTCCCGCACTCCTTCATAACCGTGAGACAACATTCCTTCATACCACTTCGGATTCAACAACTTTGTCCGTGAATCCAAACGCACGGTTTCAGATAATGTCCGCACCTGAGCATTAGCTGTAGTAGTATCTGCCATATACGCAACTGGCTTTTTACCATCTTTCCGTAAACTCGCGACTACTTTCGTCGGGTCGGAATCGTAGTAGTGGGAAACGTCGGTTAAACTAATTTCGGAGGAATCTAAATTTTGGAAGGTGACATCAGCAGTTTGTAACGCACTTTCAAAGATTTCTCGCGAGTTTTCCATCATTCCGGGATTATCTGCGGTGAATGCAAAGGATTTCCGCTTCAAGTACATTTCCTGTAATTCCGATTCGTTTTCCCAGGTACTATTTTCCACCGCTAAATTAATGTTGGAAGAATAAGAACCACTAGCATTAGAAAAGACGCGGGTTGCTGCTTGACGCAGGTTAATACCCATCTCTTCCGCTTGCTTGAGAGCGTGTTTACGAACGAAATTCATTTCCAAGGGTTCGTCGGCTTCCGCAGCCATTTTTACCCCTTGATCTAACAGGTTCATTTGATTAACAAACAAGTCGCGGAATACACCCGAACAGTTGATTACAACATCAATTCTCGGTCTTCCCAACTCTTCTAACGGTACTAATTCTAACTTGTTGACTCTTCCCAAAGCATCGGGAACTGGTCGTACACCCACCATCCACATTATCTGTGCTAGTGATTCCCCGTAGGTTTTAATATTGTCGGTTCCCCATAATACACAGGCTATGGTTTCGGGATACTGTCCGCCGTTGTCCCGCATTTGTCTATCTAACAATCTATCTACAACGACTTTCGCGGATTTCACCGCTGCCATGGTGGGGATTGATTGGGGGTCGAGAGCGTGGATATTTTTCCCTGTGGGGAGTACATCGGGGTTACGAATTGGGTCTCCTCCTGGACCAGGTAGGACGTATTCACCTTCTAATCCTTTGAGTAATGCACCTAATTCATTATCCGCGCATACTTGTTGTAAACAGAATTCCAAGTATTCAAATAGCGGTTTGAGGGCTTCTTTATCAACTTTGGGATAACCGGCTTGATGTAAAGCTTCTACCCAAGGTTCTTTTTTGCCCATATTGAAGAAGTTCAATTTGGAAACCAGGGATACTCTACCTTCTGCGTCGATTTGGGCTTTAACTAACGCTGCAACGGTTTCGCGGGTAGTTAAGGTAATATGTTGCAGCAATTCTACATCTTCTAAAATACCTTTGTCGCTGTTGCGGTAGATTTCTTCGATGTCGCGTCCGATACTGTTGGCAATTATCCTTGGTAAGCTAATCAGTTCGGACTCTTCTCGATCTAACTCAGCTATATTAACCAATGTAGCCACAGCTTCCTCTGCCGTGGGGGGCTTTCCAACTACGTGTAATCCACATGGTAACAGTCGCGATTCTATCTCCATCAACCGCCGGTAGACGCTTCCAACGATATTATCCCGTTGTTCAGCGGACATATCCTTACAACTATCCGGTAAGTCTATATCTTTATCCAGATTTACCATCCGGGCTTTATCCATGATGGTATCAACAATCGCCACTCCTCTCCCGGTGTCTTTCAAAGTTTGATAAGAACCAATTAATTCACTTAATTCTTTCAACCCTTTATATAAACCAGCGTTTTCTGCGGGGGGAGTTAAATAAGAAATTGTTTCCGCATAACTGCGACGTTTGGCAATTGTGGCTTCACTAGGATTATTTGCAGCGTAATAATACAAATTGGGAATCGTACCAATTAAACTATCGGGATAACAATCACCCGACATTCCCATTTGCTTTCCTGGCATAAATTCCAAGGAACCGTGAGTACCGAAGTGCAGTACTGCATCCGCACCCCAAATTTTTTCTAAATATGTGTAGTAAGCAGCAAAACCATGATGAGGACTTGCAGAACGGGAAAATAACAACCGCATTGGGTCTCCTTCATAACCAAAGGTCGGTTGTACCCCAATAAATAAATTACCAAAATGCTTCCCGTAAACCAACAAATTTTGTCCGTCACTATTCAGATGTCCTGGAGGTGGACCCCAATTTTCTTCCAAACGGTGAGAATATGGTGTTAATTCCTCATATTCGGGAACTGACATTCGATAAGCAACGTTTAATTCCGGACTCGCATACTGTGCCTGTACATCGTGGATAACTTGCTCCATCAACTCTTTAGAACTTCCGGGTAATTCGGGTAAATCGTAACCGTTATTTTTTAAAGCCTTCATTACCTCGTATATCGAACCGAACACATCTAAATAAGCTGCGGTTCCCACATTACCTTTATCTGGAGGGAAGCTAAATACAGTAATTGCTACTTTCTTATTTAATTTGGGTTTACGACGTAAAGAAGCCCATTTTAACGCTCGTTGTGCTACTGCTTCTACTCTATCTTGCAGCGCGATCGCCTTTCCGGTTGCTCCATCTTTACCAGATAATATTATCGGCTCAATGGCTCCATCTAATTCGGGAATCGCAATTTGCAAAGCCACCTGAATCGGATGTAATCCCAAATCACTTTCCATCCACTCTTCGGTAGTTTGGAATACCAAAGGCAAGGCAACCATATACGGACGATTTAACCGCTTCAACGACTCAATCGCCTTCGGGTGGTCTTGTCTAGCTGGTCCACCTACAAGGGCAAATCCTGTCAAAGATACTACAGCATCTATGAGGGTAGCTCCTTCCTTATTAGTTCCTTTTAAAGAAGAATTTGTTTCATAAAAATAAGCATCCACCGGCTTAGAAAAGTCCAAACCACCAGCAAAAACCGGAATTACCCGCGCCCCCATCGCTTCCAATTCCTGGACAATCGCCACATAATGTGCATCATCACCCGTTACCAAGTGCGTCCGTTGCAATACTAAACCCACACAAGGTGCTAAAGGATCTTTTAAATCTGAAGAAATATCTGGACGACTATTATACCAGTTAAGATACTCTTTGACATCCTCAAACATCGTTGTTGCTAAAGGATGCCAAATCCCCATATCCGGATACACAACTGGCATTTGATAATTTTCTACAGATGTAAAATTACTTTGATCTACATCTTTTAAAACATATTTATCTGCTAGCATTAACAGGAAGTTTTCTAAATTCTCCGCAGAACCCCCCAACCAATACTGAAAACTCAACATGAAATTCCTCGCATCTTGAGCCTTCTCAACCGGCAGGTATTTTAATACAGAAGGCAATGTCCTCAGCAGCTTCAACATTCCATCTTGGAAAGAAGCACCGGATTTCTCCTTGCGCTTCTTCATAAACTGCGCGATCGCACTTTTGGATTGTCCCAAATTCGCCAAGGAAAAGCTACCCATTTTATTCAAACGCATAACTTCCGGCATTGAAGGGAAACACACAGCTACATCAAAATTATCGCGATGAGGCTGCACTGCTGCAACTACCTTAGTAGCTAAATCTTCAATAAAAATAAGTGAAGCGATAAAAACATTCGCTGTTTCTACATCCTTTTGGAACTGTTCGTAATTATCCGGCGATCGCAGTTCCTCAATCAAATAACCGCTGATTTCTATAGCAATATTCGGGTGATTATCGTTTATAGTCCGTACCGCTTGTGACAAAGCACTTTGATACTGGGACTCTAACACGACATAGACCACCTTAATCAAATGTCGCCCTGCGAGGTTTTCCGGTTTGATATGTCTAATGGTGGACTTGACGTGAGTAAACATACGTTTCGTCGCTCCTTGTGATGCGTGTTCTCTGGTTCGGCATTAAATGTTTTTTATCAGAAATTGCCTTCTTATGGGCGTTTTATCGTCCATCTGACACAATTCGATAAATATAAACAATTTTTGCTTAACAATACTTTACGTTTTTTTGGTGTGCTTACTCACATTTAGTAAATTATTTGTAATATTTATTATTAGTTATTTGGTTATTGATGGATATATTCTTTTAAACGCAGAGGGACGCAGAGGTGTTAAGATGTAGGAGAGAGATTTTGGTGTTTATTGGATTGGTGATGCTGAGATTGATATATACATAATTGGCAAGATTGATAGCGGTGATTGGATTGGTATTAATACGAAGTTGATACAGACGTGATGAATTTGTTTATTTATTTTATTGCGTTTTTGTGATTTTTTGAACCTAGCGATTGCAAATCGCGGCTACATAAGCGAAACCCACTTCCGTGGGTTATAAATCTATCAAATAATTAGTCCACGCAGGTGGACAATGAGCGGTGTAGATGCGGTTTCAACCGCCGGATATAGTATTTATCAAATATCTTTTTCAATCAAACACTATCTGGATCTATACCCAATTCTGACAATTTTCTTTTCAACCTTTCGGCTTTTTCTTCACTTTCCTTAAGTGCTTGTGCTAACTCGCTTGGTGCCAATAGTTTTTCTGCGTTATCTTCTCGATAAAAAGCAATTAATTCTGATTCAACTTCTAATCTAAGTTGCAAAGGTTCGCTTCTATTATCAGTAATTTCTTCGTAAACTTCTTTCTCCAAGCGATAACCTTTTAATTTATTTTCAATCCATTCCCCTTTCGGATCGAATAACCAATATTCTTTGACACCTAATTGTTCGTAAAGCGTTTTTTTTGTAATCCGTATCTTTTTCCCTTGTTCCTTCCGAGGAAATTTCAAATATCACCGCAGGTACTTGTTTCTCTTCCCAAATTTTATAATTATCTCTACCACCAGGAACAACGTTAAAAATTACCATCACATCGGGTGCTACTCTGAGCTTAGGAAAACCTTGATCATAATATAAAAATTGGTCAGCTAAAACAGTCCCTTGCTGTCCTTGCAAATACTGCTTTAAAATTTCTAACGTTACAAGGATTGCATATAAATGAATGTAGTTTTCAGCAAAGAGTTCACCGTCTGAACTAGGATAAATGATTTCAATTTCGGTTTGTTGATTTGCTGATGCGAGAGTCATGGTTTCACCAGCGGGGAATAATTTAGTTTTATTTTAGTATTTTTATCAACATCCAAACCAACATTCCTAAAAGCATTTCCACCGGGGGAACCGGATAATCCTGTAAATCAATACTCAGTATTTGGTAAAGATTAGGGAACAGGGAATAGGAGACATTTGTTTGTAAGGATAGGTTATTATCTAATATTTTAAGACTGATCGGGATGCCGATCCCACAACAGTTTATATTTATTGATAACTGATAACTGAAAACTGATGTTTGATATCCTCATTCTTTCCAACGGTCCTGGTGAAATCACAACTTGGGTACGTCCTGTAGTAAAATCGTTACGAGAAAACCTAGGTAATGACCGCGACAAAGTACGAATTTCCGTGATTTTATCTCCTTGTGCTAACGCTAGTGGTAAAGAAGCTGACATTGCTTTAAGTTATCCAGAAGTAGATAGAGTACAATCAGCAACCAATTTCTTTCCATTTCTACTAACCGGAAAAACCGTCGATAATTGGGATTGGCGAGACAAAGGGGTAGTATTATTTTTAGGTGGAGACCAATTTTTTACTGTCGTAATTGGCAAAAGATTGGGTTATCGCACTGTTGTTTATGCTGAATGGGAAGCCCGATGGCACTCTTTAATTAACCGTTTCGCAGTCATGAAACCGCAAGTTATTACCAAAGTCAGTCCTCAGTATATTGACAAATTTACCGTTGTCGGAGATTTAATGGCTGAAGCTTCTATGAAAGAGGGAGTAGCAATTACCAATTACCAATTACCCATTACCAATTACCAATTAATTGGCATTTTACCCGGTTCTAAAGCTGCTAAACTTTCTCAAGGTGTACCTTTAAGTTTGGCGATCGCCGAACACGTTCATCAGAAACTACCACAAACTAAATTTGTCATTCCCGTCGCACCAACTTTAGATTTACAAACTTTAGCTAGTTTCGCCTCGGCAGAAAAAAATCCAATGTCAGAATACTTTGGCGGAGTATCTGCAAAATTAATTGATTCAGAACAACCTTATTTGGAAACAACAACGGGTTTACAAATAGAACTGTTTTTAAAACATCCAGCTTATGATATATTATCTAAATGTAGTATCTGTTTAACTACTGTTGGTGCAAATACTGCCGAACTCGGTTCTTTAGCAGTACCAATGATTGTTTTACTTCCTACCCAACAATTAGACGCAATGCGTTCTTGGGATGGTATTCCTGGATTACTCGCTAATTTACCTTTAGTTGGTTCTAGTTTTGCTAAGTTGATCAATTGGTATTTTCTTCGACGCAAAGGTTTGTTAGCATGGCCTAATATATGGGCAAAAAAGAAATTGTACCGGAGTTAGTTGGTAAGTTAAAACCCCAAGATGTTGGAGATATTGTGATCGATTATTTACAAAATCCCGCAAAATTATCAGATATACGTGACAAGTTAAGAAGCGTTAGAGGTGAAACTGGTGCTGCTAGCAAATTAACTCTGTTAGTATCGTCAGAATTAGAAAAGCAAGTTTAATTATTTTTCTGC
The DNA here is from genome assembly GCA_012033205.1 of Richelia sp. SL_2_1. Lineage (GTDB taxonomy): Bacteria > Cyanobacteriota > Cyanobacteriia > Cyanobacteriales > Nostocaceae > Rivularia. The sequence continues at coordinate 15,991 of JAAUSO010000160.1, forward strand.
TCAATTCAAATCAAACCTATTCAAAACAACTTTCAAATATATTTCGATGTTACCGAACAATCGAAATGCAGATTATTACTTCACCAACTATATATAAACCTGTTTTAAACAACTTTAAATCATCAACTATATATAAAACTCTTTCTCAAACAACTTTCAAATATATTTCGATATTACCGAACAATCGAAAGTGCAGATTATCACTTCGCTAATTATATATAAACCTGTTTTAAAACAACTTTGAATCAT